>NZ_AP026830.1:2128129-2432148 GCF_026000775.1 Vulcanisaeta souniana JCM 11219
TTATAATATATTTAAGCATTATTACAATATTCGCCAATCTATAATTGTGAATTGTAATATGTATCACAGTATAAGGGTTAACATATGTTATGTTCAATGTTAATTTTAATGGACTTCAAACACAAATTATTAAAGACGATTCGATTCAGCAAGATTGTGAGTAATGTAAATGATGAAGTCTTTAGGTTGGCATTAAACAGGCCATGCAATAAATTAACCTATAAACGCGAATTGCCTCCAAACCAGAGGGTCATTCCTCGCTTCATAATTTATGACGTTCATGATCCTCCAAAAGACATTGATCTACTTAGCTATAGGCTTAGGGTGATGGGTCTCGTCGAGAATAAGGTTGAGATTGCATACGTGGATCTACTCACGAAAGTGCCCTGCATAGACCTAGTTACTGATTTCCATTGTGTTACGGGCTGGAGTATTCAAAATGTGGCATGGAGAGGAGTACCCACTAGATACGTAATGGATATGGCAAAACCCAGAGACAATTACGTAATGGCCGTGGGCATCGACGGATACACAACAAACCTACCATTGAGTGCCTTGCTTGAGGAAACAACAATAATAGCCTATGCAATGAACGGGAAAATACTGCCAAGAGAAAATGGCTTTCCACTGAGGCTAGTTGTACCATCGCGCTATGGCTGGAAAAGCGCCAAGTACCTTAGTGAGTTAATAATCATGGACAGTAATGAGCCTGGTTACTGGGAATCCCTTGGCTATCATGATAATGGTGATCCATGGCTTGAGGAGAGATTTAATGAGGGTGGTCCAGTGACGATGAGGAGGAGGGTTAGGGTGGTGAGGTGATTGTAATGCGTGATCCATGGTACATAAGCATCAGTGACTGCCTGCTTTGCGTCCTTGAGTCTAGGTTTGGTGAGTTGAGGAGGTTGGGTATTAACGACGCTAGATCCTTCACTGACTTGGGTAGGGTAGTGATGAACCTGGCACCTTTGGGTAGGGCAACTGTGTTTATTGAATCGTTTAATCACATGACAAGGTCCCTTAATATTGTGGAACCGCATGGTTATGAGAAGTTAATGCTTGAGAAAACGGCAAGGGAATTAATAAATAGGTTAAGCCTTAGTGATGATATTATTGATTACGTGAGGCTCGCGACATCGGCAAACTCCGTTGATATACCAATGAGGGGTTACGACTTTAACATTGATGATTTCATGAGGAGTATACTTGAGGAGCCCACTTGGTTGGGCACAGACCCTACGGACCTAAGGAATAGACTTACCCATGCTAGAAATATTGCATACCTGGTTGATAATGCCGGTGAGTTTCAATTTGACCTACTTCTCACCAAGAAATTAACCTCGATGGGTATTAAGGTTATAGTGTACGTAAAGAGTAAGCCGTATGAAGTTGACGTCACGCATGATTACGTTGCCAATAAGGCAGGAAGCACCAATGCAGAGACCAGGGCATTACCAAGTAATTACTCGGCATTTTGGTATGACGAGGTGGTCAGGGAGTTGATGGGCTATGATCTCGTTATTTCCAAGGGGCTTGATAACCTGGAGACATTCATGGAAAGGAGACCTAGACTCAGTAATGTTCTCTTCCTATTTAGGGCCAAGTGCCCATTGATAGCTAGGGTGTTTAATGTTGAGAGGAATAGGCCCGTGGTGATGATGAATTTAAGGGATAATTGAAGGGTACCTGCTGTATTTCACCAGCCGTAATTAACCATATTGTTCAGGTTCATGGTAATTATGTAAAACGTAACATTACCACCGTTCCCTAGGTATAATTCACCATTAATTACGGCTGGTGAATATGGCGATAGGAGTTGCCCAGTGCAACTGGCCGTAATGCCCTGAGGCGCGGAGATACTGCCGAAAACGCCTATGTTCTCCATTCCAATGAACTCGTAGTTTGCCGTGATGAGACTCGCCTCAATACTACCATGAGCATTACCACCTATGGTAATTATACTTGAGAATTTGCAGGATAATCCTCCAATACCGAGCCCAGTTATGTATATTGCGGTTTGGGTTGGGTTGACTACATTAATTATTAGTCTGGAGGTTCCATTGTCGTAAATCAGCATTTTACCGGTTACTACAGGAAGTGTTGTATTCCAAGCCGAGGTTGGTACGTGGATACGTGGTGGTCCAATATTTATGCCGAGACACCCAGCCACCATCGATTGCGATGAATTAAGTAAGCTGTTCAGGTACTCATTTATTAAGTACTGTGCCTCAATTGGCGTAATTGTGCCATTAAGCGCTTCCCTCAGGATAGACGTTATGTTACTCATTACACTATTATTAAGTTTAACATAACATAGGGTTGGGGTTACGCCACTAATGCCATATTGCCTGACTAGGTTACTGATTGTGGAATTCACGTAGTATAGGTAACCCCTGGTTATGTTCATTACCTGGCCTGCGTACTGCAGGTTATACATGTAATCATGTAGCCTTAACCTGCATTGCTCTAATGTCTGCTTAATGAGCGTTATATTACCGCTATTAAACGCATTTAATAGCTCATACCTGCACTGATTGTATGCATTAAGTACATATGGCGTTAGGTTCGTCAATCCTTCACTATTTAGTTCATTACTTGCGTTTATGAAGCCTGCAATCAGTGCATGGGTGGTGTTTGATGCATTGATTAGGGCATTAGTCTGGGCTAGGCATGAGGAGTATTCGTTAAGTAATTCACTGGTATTTACGTAAGTCTCGCCAGTCGACGAGTTAGTTAACGAGTTTAACAGTTCCCTTAATTGAAGGTAGCACTGCGCCAGTTGCTGCGGTTTGGGTAATGTGGTGTTTAGTTCCATGGATAACTGCCTTAAGGAGGCAAATGCGCTGGCGTTAAGCTGCTCAAGTCTTGGGGTCACAATGTATATAATTACGGTGCCTCTCTCCTTTACTGGCAGTAGTAATGATGCCATGGTCAGCTCAGCCCTTAAGATTGCTAATTCCTTGGCCGTGGCGTTTGAATAAATACTAGCATTACTTAGGTTATTACTTACACTGGTTAGTATGTATATCGCAGTGCTTAAGCCGGTTAGTGTTCCAGGCGTTGCATTTGCGCCCAGCAGTGTCCTTGCGTTACTCAGGGCTGTCAAAACCACGTTCATTATAATTGGCGTGCCATTTATTACAGGGGAGGAGAGAGTCTTGATCACGAAATTAGCTATTGTTTCGTTATTAGCCAGGTTATTGATAACCGTCGAGTTCACACTGGTGGCCATTTCATGGAGATTATTTAACACCGATTGGGTCACATTGTAGTTAACGCCAGCCATTAACCCAGTCGCTAGTTTTATGGCTGAATTAAGCGTGGCAATGGCATCAACGTAATCACCCTCCGAGGCATAGGCCTCGGCTTTATTAATCAATTCAACAACAGTCGTTGAGTTAATACCAGAGGCATTCAGAGCAGTGACCCAGTGCTCGGCAATAAGTAGGTGCACATTATACGAAGTAATCAAACCACTGGAACCAACAGAGATGCTTGAGGACGCGTTGTTAGTAGTTACAGTCTGTGTTGCCATACCCTGAGCATGTAGGTTTGCTCCAAGGGCTAAGGCAATTATTACCGCACCAATCAGTAGTAATGTTGGTAGACGCATCACATTATGAGTTGAGTGGGTGTATTTAAGGAAGCCGTGGTGAAAAGACCGTGGAAGGCCAGGGAGTACCGTGAAAAGTTAAAGTATATAATGGGCACAGTTAGGGCGCCAGCCACTGTCAAGGTCTCGAGTAGCGCAAGACAGTTGGACAGCATTAAGCCCTAAGCTTGGCAGTGTCATTGCTACCGTCCAGGAAAACAGTATGATACCCACGGTATTTCACCCAGAACTAACAATAACGAAGAACCATAAACCCTTGCTCGAATTAACACAAGGTAAACGATGAATCCTTAATAATTTCAATAGGTCTTCCAAAATTAAGTCTAAAATCAACACCATGCATTATCGACTTATCTTTTTAGGAGCCTCGTACAGCCTTGTACCCCTCCAAAATTCCTCCTCGGCCTCACTTGGTAGGTCATACTCCACGGGATCTCTAACGCCATTAATCTTAAACGCCCACCTCCTCATATAGCAGGGTCCGCATCTGCCGCAGTGTTTCTCGCCATTGTCATAGCAACTCCAGGTCAGGTGAAGCGGTGCACCAGTCTCGAGACCCAGCCTAACGATTTCATGCTTAACCAAGTGCCCCACGGGCATTATCAACTCCACATGCTTATTAGGCCCAACTGCGTACGGCATCACTTTATTGAGCAATCTAATGAACTCCATCTCATTGTCTGGATAGGCACCAGCCTCCTCCAAGTTAATTCCAGTGGCTATGTAGTCAAAACCGTAAGCCTCAGCAATGGCTGTTGCCAGAGCTATGAAGACGAAGTTCCTAGCCGGAACCCACTCATGCGCAAACTCCGCCCCTTCCCTACCTCTGTCAATCCTATTGATCTCACCATCACCAAGGAGTGGCGAGTGCCTAACTACCCTGAAGAAGTCCATGTTTATCTCGAGCAATGGAACACCGAGAAACTCCACAATCCTCCTGACAGCCCTATCCTCCTGAGTCTCAGCCCTATGCCCATAATTAAAGTGTAGCAGTGTCACATCGTAACCCTGCCTAAGTAGGTACGTGGCCGCTGTGGTTGAGTCAAGCCCACCGCTTGCTATTACGAGAACCCTCCTCCTACCCTGCTCCTCCCTCCTCAGCGATACCGTGGACCAGGTACCGTCAACCCCAACCTCCATGGCCGTGTACGGCTCCACACGCCTTATGGCCGGCGTGTCCCAAATGGGCCTGCCTTGATCATCAATTAAGTAATCATCTAGGCTCGCGAAGAATAGGGCCTTCAGGTCACTGTACCAGGCCATGTACAGCGGTTTAAAGTTTGTGACGAACCATACCCTGCCGGGCCTGTGGGTATCCATTATCGCCAGCGCGTAACTACCAATGACGTGGTTAATCAACGCATCCCTAAGCCCATTCAGCGATCCATCCCAAAGCCTCTCAAGTAGGGGTGGGAGTATTGCCGTATCTATCCTGGATCTACGGGTCAGGTTAAACTTGGTCTCCAAGTCCTTATCGTTCGCTATCGTGCCGTTGTGGGCCACCACCACGTGCTCGCCAATCATCGGCTGTATGTCATCCTCCGTCTTAGCCCTCACGTACTCCGTCGTTGGCTCAGCCCTATTGTTGAATATTACAGCCACCGTATTCTCATTGATGATGCTGGGCATCCTACTCACCGCAATGCTTGGTCTATCCCTGCTCTTGAACACGTTCAACTCGCCGTTTTTGTCCAGGGCAACGATGCCGAAGCTGTCACGGCCCCTCTCCTCGCCCTTAACAATGATCATCCTCAGAACCTCCTCAATCCTCTTGGCCCTATCCCTATCTAACCTATCGCCAAAGATCAGTACCCCACCAATTGTGCACATCCTGACCTGGGCCGTGCATGAGTATTTAAGCTTTCACTTGAACCCCATTAAAATATGGAGTCTCGGTGTGTAATTAACGCCGAGCTTCACGGCCATGGGCTTGGTAACGCCCTCATCCTTTGCAATGCACTCCTCACGTGTCGTGCACTGACTCATTAAGTAGACCCTATCACGTGGTATGCTGAATTTATTAATGAACCAAAGAACCTCATTAACATCCCCAGGCTTATCAACAACAAATTTAAAGATGGCCTTGCCACTCATCACGAAATCCCTAATGGCCAACTCATTAACCCTAAGCCTTACTGAAACGCCCGAGTTGGATAGCTTGGGCGATACGTTGAACTCATCGACGTAGTTAACGAGCTCGCCGGGCCTAAGTGTGCCATTCGTCTCAACCTCCACGAAGAATCCCTGGGCCTTCATGAAACGCAATAATTGGAGTAACTCACGGGACCAGAGCAGCGGCTCACCGCCAGTCACCGCCAAGTGCCTTACGCCGCCGGCGGTCTTCATTAGGGCTTCATACACGTCATGAACGCTCATTTCAGTTCCGCCAAACCATGAATACTTAGTGTCACACCACGAACACCTTAGGTTGCAAAGGGCCAGCCTTAGAAAGACGGCCTCCCTACCCGCGTTGGGTCCCTCACCCTGCCAAGACTTGAATATCTCAATAACCCTCACGGATTTCATGCGTATAATGCTTATTTTAAGGATTAATCAGGGATTAATGGTGTTTGGGATAATTGGACTTGGCGGTGTGGGTATTCTCCTCGCCCACTTCCTCAATAATGCTGGTTACGTGCCGTATGTCGTGACGAGGACTCACTATGGTCGTTACATTATCAGATTTGGTGAAGAGCATGAGGTCAGGGTGAAGCTCGTTGATAAATTACCCAGTGGTGTTAAGTATACTTTAATTGCCGTTAAGGCCTATGACACGGAGTCCATAATTGATAAGGTGGTTAATACTCCCGTGGCATTTCAGAACGGCATTGGCAACGTTGAATTAATCCGGGAGAGGCTCGGTATTGGTTATGGCGCTGTCATTACGTACGGCATTACGAGGAGTGGCGGTGTGGCTGAGGTTAGGGGCGTTGGTGAGGTGATACTGCCGAGCTCCGTGGGTGAGGTTGCCGATGTCCTAAAGGCCGGGGGTGCCAATGTTAGGGTGGTTGATGATATTGAGCCCTACAGGTGGTTAAAGGTTATTATTAACGCGGCCATAAACCCAATAACCGCGATACTGAGGGCTAGGAATGGCGTGATTCTTGAGGATCCTAATGCTAGGGCGTTGGTGGGGGCGGTGGTTATGGAGGGTGTTGATGTGGTTAATAGGCTGGGCATTGGGTTGCCCAGTGATCCATTGGCCGAGACTTTAAGGGTTGCTGAGGCCACTAGGGATAATCAATCATCAATGTTGCAGGACGTACTTAATCGTCGTAGGACCGAGGTCGATTACGTAAATGGAGCCATAGTGACTAGGGGTAGGGAGGTTGGCGTGAGTACTCCCGTTAATTACGTGCTTTGGTTGCTGGTTAAATCGCTGGAGGTAAGTACTTATAAGTAGGATTCCTATCCTAACTCGTTATGGAGGCAGTAACAGTTCATTTGGGCGATTTCTCAAGCCATATGCGGGAGTTAGGCAAAGGCTTCCTTTTCACCCTGGTCATAGGAACCACCGACACGAGCCTGGTGCCGGGAATAACCATCGCCGGGGCCAAGCCCGAACTAACCCACTACACACCGGCGGCTGATGCCGAGTACCTAGTGCTTGGTAGATGCCGCGTAATACCCACCGTGCCCATGACACCAGATGGTAAGCCAACACCGGCGTTAATCACCAGGTCCGCGATCAAGCTAACGGGCTCTGGGGTCCTCGTTGTCAATGCAGGAACTAGGGTTAGGCCGAACATACCCATCATTGACCTGCAGGGTGAGCCTGGTAGGGACATTAAGACTGGCCTTGCAATTAATCGAAACGTCGTTAATAGAGCCTTCGATAATGGAGTTATCCTCGGTGAGAACCTAGCGAGGGTGAGTGGGGCAATTGTTATTGGCGAATCAATACCTGCGGGAACTACTACGGCCATGGCGTTCCTAGTGGCCATGGGCTACGACGCGTGGAATAAGATGTCCAGCGCATCCCCCGTTAATCCAAGGGACTTAAAGATCACGGTTGCCAGAGAAGCCTTGAAGAACGCGGGTATTGATAAGCCGTTGGAGGACCCGTTGGAGGCCGTGTCAAGGGTTGGTGACCCAGTGATTCTAGCTATTGGTGCAATAGCCATTGGTGCCGCTAGGCAGGGCGCCAAGGTACTCCTGGCTGGTGGTACTCAGATGGCTGCCGTCCTTGCTTTCATTAAGCACTTGGACAAAGGCACGCTTAGTAACGTGGCGATTGGAACAACTGAGTGGCTAATTGGTGATAGGACGGCGGATCTCGTTGGTCTTATTAGGGAGATAGCGGAGGTTCCGTTGGCCTCAGTGAATCTGAGCTTCAGTGATATGCCGCATGAGGGTTTGAGGGCTTATGAGGAGGGTTTCGTGAAGGAGGGTGTTGGTGCTGGTGGTGTGTCTATTGCAGCAATTGCAAGGGGTTTCACAATTAAGCGGTTGAAGGAAGTTATTCTCGGTGATTATAGGGTGTTGTTAAGGGGCGTTGGCGGTATTGATCATTAGTCGTGTACGTATATGAAATTGCCATCTGAAGTCTTCTTCACGAAGCCGTACCTCATAAATTGAATTATTTCACCATTACTTACCTGTCCAACGGCTGGTTCTGCCAGTCCCTTGTCAGTAATTAGTTTCATGCCATCGGGTCTCTCCACGCTTATTGATACTCCATCCAATGGCACCCACTGTATTATTGGTGCGTTGGTTTTCTTTGCGCTCTCTAGGTCCTTGCTGTGCATGTGTGCAATTAAGGCATTGTCGAGTTTCTCGGTTACCTCAATGTTTATGAGCTCCATGAGTCGAATCACGGAGCCCCTACTTGCCTTATCGTAATCCGACCTGCTTATGAATAGTTCGATTCTGTTATTACCTGGTTTAAGGGTGATTGACCTACGTCCTCGTTCTGGGTATGATGGGTGCATTGGCAACCTAGCAGTTAGCGGCTCATTAATGCCCTCAATAATCACCTTAATGGGGCCTATCACTGCCATGTACCTATTGGCCCTTGGTTCAATTAGTTTCCTGTTCTCTGCAAAGAGGTTGTCGGAGGTTATTGTGGCATCCGTTGGCTTAACGCCAACCTGAAGCATTATATTCCAAATGGCCTCAGGTTGAATACCCCTATTCCTAAGGCCCGCCAGTGTTGGTAACCTAATATCATCCCACCTAATGCCCAGGGACTTAAGCCTAGTCTTGCTCAGTGTCATGCCCACTATTTTGAGCCTACCGAAGTGTATGGCTTCAGGTTGTTCCCAGCCCATGTGTGCATAGACAAAGGATTGCTTGGTTGTATTCACGGAGTGCTCCTGGGCCCTGAGTATGTGTGTTATACCCATTAGGTGGTCGTCGATTGATACGGAGAAGTTATACGTTGGCCAAACAATGTACCTAGAACCAACCCTCGGGTGTGGGTACTTGGTGGTGTCTATTATCCTCATGGCGACCCAATCTCTAACGCTTGGGTCTGGGTGCTGTAAGTCCGTCTTTAGCACCATCACTGCCTCGCCCTCCCTGTAATGCCCACCTAGCATTTTATCGAAAAGCTCTAGGTTAACGCTTGGGTCAGCTACCCTATTCTTGCATGGTTTTCCCGTTACCTTGGACTTCTTCCAATCATCTGGCGTGCACTCAGTGTCCTTTGCGGCGATGTAAGCATTGCCTTTGGCGAGTATCTTCCTGGCCATGTCATAGTAAATCTCCAACCTATCCGACTGTATGTACTCTTCATCCCACTTAATACCAAGCCACCGGAGGTCCTCTCTGACGGCGTCATAGGCCTCAAGAAGCGGTCTCTTGGTCCTTGGGTCGGTGTCCTCAAACCTAAGTATGAACTTAGCCCTTTTACCAAGGCCCTCGTACTTCAGTTTATAGGCGTAGTTAATTATCGCAGGCCTTGCGCTACCCAGGTGTAGAACGAAATCAGGATTTGGGGCAAACCTAAGGGTTATTGTCTCATACCTATTATCATTGGGTAACGGTGGCAGATCCTCAATGCCCTTCCTATAGGACTCGGTCTTCTTCTCACCAAGGGCCTCAGGCCACCTACTCATTAGCAGGTTCCTTTGTTCATCAATGTTCAGGGAGTTCACGTAATCAACTACCTCCTTAACGATCTGCGCCACGTCCCTGCCCATGGACTTCAGAGATGGGTCTTCGGCAAACACCTTGGAAATCACGGCATTAATGCTCGCCTTACCATTGAACCTAACCGCATTAACCAATGCATGCTTAAGGGCAATGTCCTTAATCCTCTCTCTATCCATTGCCACGTTGATTGGTTAAAATGAAATCTTTTTAAACATACACCAAGCAGTCGCCGTATGGGCAGGGTCTCCCTACTCATTGGTCCAATAGGGCAGTTGGTCACGGCTAAATCAATGCCCTGGAGGTATGGTGACCAGGTCTTAATTATGGAAAACGCGGGTATTGCGGTTGATGGCAATAAAATAATTGAAGTGGGTTCGTGGGATACCATAGGTAGTAAGTATGAGGGTGAGTGCAGGATACCTGCGGAGGAGTCCTTGGTGACTGCTGGACTCATTGATCCGCACACACACTTACTCTTTTCCGGTTCTAGGGAGGATGAACTTGAACTTAAGCTTGAGGGTGTTCCGTATGAGGAAATACTCAGGAGAGGTGGTGGTATTTACAGGACTGTTAGCGCCACGGTTGGTGCAACGGATAATGAACTTAGGAGGATACTACTTAACAGGTTGTTTGAGGTTGCTAAGTACGGCACGACTACGATAGAGGTCAAGAGCGGCTATGGCATTGAACTAAACCAAGAAATCAGGCTTCTCAGGATAATTAATGATCCATCAATCAAGGCGCCCATTGATGTCGTACCGACGTACCTGGTTCACGTGCCACCAAGGGACATGGATAGAGGGGAGTACGTTAACATGGTGATGGGTTCTCTCGATAAGGTAAAAGGCTTGGCAAAGTTTGTTGATGTGTTTTGCGATGAGGGGGCTTTTACGGTACAGGAAACCAGGGGCATCCTTAGAGAGGCATCGAGGAGGGGCTTTGGGCTTAGGCTTCATGCTGATGAAATAGCCTATATCGGGTGTAGTGACTTGGTTAGGGAATTCAGCATTGCATCACTTGATCACCTACTGAACTTACCCGAGCAGAACGCTAGGTTAATTGCCGAGGGAGGTTCGGTGGCGACCCTATTGCCTGTAACGATACTCTCACTAATGAGTAGTAAGAGGCCGCCAGTTAAGGCATTAAGGGGTGCGGGCGTACCCATTGCGCTTGGCTCGGACTTCAGCCCAAACTCCTGGTCCCTAAACATGCAATATGCCATGGAACTAGCCACGTACTTACTCGGTATGGCTCCCATCGAGGTCTTAATGGCGGCCACAGTAAACGCGGCATACAGTCTCGGTTTCAGGGACAGAGGCATTATACAGCCTGGTTATTTGGCGGACATAGTCGTTTGGGATACGCCTAACTATAGATGGTTAAGTTACGAGTTGGGTAGGAATAAGGTCTTGGCCGTTATAAAGAGGGGTGCGGTACTTGATTCAACGCCTATGGGTACCGTGATTAGTAAAGAATGTGCTTGAAAGCTTTATTTACTGATTCCAGGACTTGCTAATGATCGCCAATGGACGTTAAACCTGACCCTGAAGAGGAATACGTAATAATGCCATTGGGCGTCTTGGAGAGGATTTTGAGATATGCAATGATTGTTTGTCAGGAACATTGCCCAGCTGGTAGGGACCCAGCGACATGCCCATACATAGTTAATTTAACGAGGCAAGTTGGGTTGAGCCCACCACCCTGTCTTAATGACTATGGTGAGTATAGGCGGGAGACGTTTAAGGTGATGATTAAGGACTTAGAGCGTAAGTACAACATGGGCATTGAAGAATTCATAAATACGGTCAGGAAGAGGAAGCCCAGGAGCCTTGAGGAGCAGACGGACTTCATGGAGGCAACATTTTACCTCGGTGTTCTCAGGGAACTAAGTAACATGAGAAATATATACATTGCCAAGGGTTCGAACATAAACTTGAAGGAGGCCGTCGTGGTTAAATAATGAATGCCAAAAGGATGAGTGCGGCAAGGCTCGTTATTAGGAACAGAAGCAGTATATCCCGTACAACCTCCCTCTCTGTCTTTGGTCTTCTCATAACGATTAACTTGACTAGTGTTGTCGGTGAACCTGGTGTCTTGTTTGCATGTATCACTCCGTCATTTACAATTACTGGTCTCTTCAGTGTTTCCCTGGGCCTGAAGCCCCTTGCTGTTATGACTATTAGGAAGCCATTTATTATGTATGGTAGTGAGGCTATGAGTCCCTGGGTGCCGGCGTTGTATAGCACCATGAAGGCGCCAATCATGGCACCAAGCGCGTAACTACCAACATTACCATTGAAGACCTTGGCTGGGTACTTATTATAAATGGCGAGTGGTAGGATCATCATTATTAATATTAACGTGGCCGGTAGGGCATAGCCATAACCCGCAAAATATGAGATAACACCACTAACAGTTATTATCATGAGCGTTGAGATGGGCACTATGCCGTTCATTACATCCATCATGTTAACTGCATTAGCCATAACAGTAACCGCGAGCAGCGAGAGGAAGGCAACCACAAGGAAGTAGTGGACATGCCCAATCAGTAGTATGTATATGTAGCCATGAACAACCACCGGTATTATTAATGCCGGAACAAGAGGCAGGAAAACCCTAACACTGACTGGTAATCCCCTAAGGTCATCAGCCAGCCCGATCAAACCCACGGTTATAGTCACTAAACCAAGGGCAAGTAGTCTCAAGTCATTTATTATATAGGCATAAACAGTAACGGCGGACATGGAGATCAATATGGAGATACCACCTATCTTTGGTACCAGGACCTTGTATGGCTTATGTGCATCTGGCGCGAGTAACCTAGGGTTTCTCACCCTGGATACTACGTGTACAGTGATTAATGATAAGAAGAAGGATAATACGGCAATTACTACGTAATTAGTGATCATGGGTTTCGCCTGAACCAATCAATGGTGACCCTCAAGCCGCTGGCTAGGTCATATCTTGGTTTGAATCCGAGGATCCTCATCGCCTTACTAACGTCTGGGTAACTCCTGAAGGGTTCCGCGGTCTGCGGCTGTACGGTAATCCTGGAACTGGAACCTGTTAATTTGACAATTAACTTAGCCAAGTCAAGTATTGATGTCTCGATTCCAAGTCCAATATTAAATGCTTGACCGACGGCTTCATTTTTTCTAAGCGCCATGTCAGTTGCATCACATAGGTCCTCAACGTAAAGGAAGTCAGTGGTGTCCACACCACCATTATTAACGAGTAACTCCTCGTTCTTAAGCGCCTTGGCTATGAATATCCCGACTACGCCATTATCGTAGGGTCCATAGGGCTTCCACAGCCTGAATATTGTGACTGGCAGCCTGTGAACAACGTGGTATGACATGGAGACAGCCTCAGCAGCAACCTTACTCCAGCCATAACCCTCAAAGGGCCTTAATGGGTCATCCTCAGTGACGGGTAATTTAAGGGGCTTACCATACACGTTAGATGTGGAGTATAGTAGGAACCTTGCGTTCAAGGACTTGGCTAGCTCCAACATGTTTATTGTACCAACTACATTAACATCAAGTCCCCTGAGTGCGCCTGCGTTAGTGAACGTCCTTGGGTTTGGAAAGGCTGCAAGGTGCACTATTGCATTGAATCCCTCCCTTGAGAGATCAAGAACGCTATCCCTCTTAGTTATGTCTATTATGTAGTCCGTGGTTTCCGACTTAACAACGTCAAGCCCCCTTGCGTCATGGCCTCTACTCCTCATGCAATTAACAAGGTTCTTCCCTAAAAAACCTGAGGAACCGGTTATTAAGATCCTCA
The DNA here is from genome assembly GCF_026000775.1 of Vulcanisaeta souniana JCM 11219. Lineage (GTDB taxonomy): Archaea > Thermoproteota > Thermoprotei > Thermoproteales > Thermocladiaceae > Vulcanisaeta > Vulcanisaeta souniana. The sequence goes on from NZ_AP026830.1 coordinate 2,141,625, forward strand.
TCGTGTCATCGATAACAAACCACCTTAATAATAATTACCCACTAAGAATACTTAGGAATAATGTCACTTTCTAGACGTATCCACGAGTCTCCTCATCTCACTAATGATGAGGCCGGTGGGATCCTCCATTTTACTCACAACATTACTTGTATCCACATGCTCAATGTCAGACTTAAGGATAGACTCAAGTATATCCATGCAATCATCACCAACGCATCTATGGAGTGGTAACCCCTTACTCACCAGGTAGTCATCTATGTAGTAATGCTGTGGGAAGTAGCTAATAGCCGGTGTGCCCAGTAACGCGGCTTCGTGGGCCATCGTTGAGCCCCCGGTGATCACGAGCCTTGCATGCCATGATAAGTCGAGTCCATCAAGTCTCATGCCCCTCGGTATTATTAACTTACCGAGCCTTAGGAACAAGCCTAACTCGGACTTAATCATTTCCTCTTGGTATGGGTACCTTGGGAACATGACCACGTAATAGCCTCTCTCAAGTATGTTTCTAGCTATTCTGATTAATAATCGTGATTTGTCACCATAGTCATAGTAAGAGGCTCTTGCTTCCTCAAACCTAATTACAGCGAACTCCCTACTCCTGAGACCAAGCCTGCCTATGGACTCACCCGTGGGCCTAAACCTGTTAATCCACATAAGTTCAAACAATCCGTCAAAAGCCCTAACCTTATCAATCTCTGCACTTGGTATATAACGGGCCCACTCACTCATGGGTATAGCGTATGGCGCTATTATGGAGTCTGCCAACGGAAGGGTCAACTTATTAACGAAGCGGGAATGCACCGTGTCAGTTAATGCCACTATGGGTTTACCTAGGCCAAAGGCTATCCTGATCGCGTCGGGCGATGTCAATGAAACATGAACATCAAAATCCTTAACCACATCAAGCAATGCCAACTGCCTCTCAATGCCTTTAGCTAGTTTATCCCTTGGGCTTTCTCCATGGCGGCCGACGCATTCATAACGTAATCCAAACATGCCCAGGACTTCCTCAACGTAGTCATAGTTTCTACACGTGATTATGAAGTCAATGTCCTCCTGCCTGCTCTCAAGGCTTAGTACTGCGGCAATCCTGGCCTGCTTAGCCGTTAATGCATCGAACCATGCCTTAATCATAGTACAGAGCTACCTAACAAGGTCTATTTTTAACTTTAATAATGAATTAGGGCAAGACTGAACCCTTTACGCGTTTAGACAGGGGAATCTTACTCAAGGGACTTAGGCATACTGGGCATCTGTAGCCCCATTGCCTGAGTACCTCATCGATACTCTTGAGTTGTTCATCATTATAGAATATGAAACCACAGGAGTGGCATTTAATGATTATTGGCATCGGTAGTTTTCATGATAATTATTTTATAAGGATTACTGTTATTATGCGCATGAATTTAGTATATTCTACAGGTATTATAGCAATATTATGTATATAATACTTTATTACAAGTGCTGGGGGCGGTTCATGATTGCGTGGTTGTGAGTCCAGTAAAGGCGTACACGAGGCTGTCAAGTTCATCAATAGTTAAGTAGGGATACCTGCTTCTAAACAGGTTCTTCTTTCCATTGACCATGTCCTCATTGATGACCTTTACCTTAACATTAACGTCACTCAGTGACTCAAGGAGATCCCTAACTAAACTAGAGACACCGGGACTCGTACCAATTATCAAGTTAACACTTAGCTGTCTGGATATCCTTCTCATGAGCCTCATGAGTCTAGCGAACCCAAGGGTTACGTGCATTATTGGGATATCTTCCACAAGAACAATGACACCACACCTGGAATTACCAACGTCAATACCAACGTTCAAGTAGCTAAGTCCTAAGCCCTTGATCACGGTCTCTATGACACCATCGATACTGGCATCGCTGAGAAGGAAGGATTTCTGACAATGAACAAGGTCAGCCATGTACCTCTCCACAATAACTAAGTCAAGTTCCTTGCAATCGTGATCATCATTAACGTATCTCAACGAGACATAGTCAGGGAAGACCAGGCTCTTGAGTAGGCTCCAGGTTGATGACTTACCAACGAAGCCTAGTCTAAAGCCATTCACCGAGACATAGAAAGACTAAAGATATTATAAATCTTACACGCATTAACTGGGCAATGGAGTTAATACCGATAGCCGAGGAAAGCCTTGGCGTCAGGTCAATGGCTATGTTCATAAGGACCAAGGACTTATCAATACTCCTGGACCCAGGAATAAGCCTATCACCAAATAGATATGGATTACCACCGCATCCCCGCGAACTAGAGAGGGTCAAGGCGTTAAGGGGTATCCTTGAGAAATATGCTGAGGAGGCGAAATACGTATTCATAAGCCACTACCACAGGGATCATTTCACTGTGCCGTACCCAAGTATTTACATGTACACGACAAGCGAGAGCTATAGGAAAGTATACAACGATAAAGTTATATTAATGAAATCACCTGAAGATGAGAATTGGAGCCAAAAAAGGAGGTACTATGGTTTAAGGCAGGCCGTTGACGGTATTGCGAAGGACTTGGTGCTTGCTGACGGTAAAGAGTTCACCATGGGTTCAACGAGACTAGTAACATCGCGGTCATTGCCACACGGTGAAGATAACGCAAAGACCGGCAAGGTTATAGCAATCACCGTGATTGATGGGGATGAATCATTAACGTTCATGCCAGATGTTGAGGGGCCAGTCTCGCAATTAGCAATCGATTATATAATGGCCATGAAACCACAGACATTAGTGGTTGGTGGGCCACCCATATACCTAGCAAGAAGGGGCTTTGGTGAGGAGTACCTCGGCACCGCCCTTAGGAGTCTCACTACGATAGTAAGGGCTGGTTTCCTCAATAAATTAGTCATAGCCCACCACACACTAAGGGACCTAAACTGGAGAAACACATTGAGGGTACTATTCGAGGAGGCAGATAGGCAGGGAATCTCGATAATGACGTACGCTAGACTGCTCAATCGTGAAGATGAATTACTAGAGGCAATGAGGAAGGAACTATACGCAAGAGAACCACCACCAAAGGACTACCTCAAGCAGTTCAGGAGTACTGAGGATGAGGCGTAATGGATATTGTGGATTAATGTATTTAACGGACCCTGACCTTATTGACCTTCTTGTTCTGCCATGAGTAGCGCCTGATCTTCTTTGATTTGCCCCAGCCGCAGGCCGCGCAGTAGCCCTTTACTGGGTTGTAGGCATGCCTACCGCACCTTGGGCATCTAATGTGTGTCCAGCCATTGTTCATTCTTCCGAATGATGGTGTTCCCTTCCCCATAACTCCTGGATCAAGGCGTTTCCTCCTTATTTAATAAGTTTAACTTTTTCGCCGGGGAAGGTTGGGTTTATTACAATGGTGTTTCGTAAAGATTAACCTTTAAAATAAGGTTTGTGGGTCATCCCGTAATGCCTCGCTGTATGGAGATAGTTAATGAGGAGTTACAGAGGAACCTGAATAAGGTGATACTTGTGAAGCTGAGGAATGGTTCGGAGATAAGGGGTGTGCTGATTGGTTATGATCAGCACCTAAACCTACTGTTAACAGATACCGAGGAAATAAACCAAAGGAGTGGTGTCAAGAGCAGTTTAATGATTATCAGGGGCGACACCATACTCTTCATAAGCCCATCAATACTATGACCTAACTAAAATAGTCCTCACCTCATAGGGCCTAAAGCAAAGATTGCCCAGATCAACCTCGCCATACCTATTAAGCTCCAGTAGATCCACCTCGATACCATTACCACCGATTAAGCCCTTGATACCAGTGCATGTGTTGATGCCATAGGTCTCGTATAACCTCAGAGCAATCCCCGAATCCTCACCCCACTTAAGGACTTCAAGCATTATTGCTGGATTCGTAATTTCGAGGAATGAGGAATCGCCACCAGCCGTACCCTCAACAACTATTGGTGGTTGGTTGAACTCGTAGGCCCTCCTTGGTACCTGAGCAGTTCTCCAGTCGCCCAGGTGTGGGTATATGGCATAGGTGAATTTATTGTGTCCGTAATCAAGGAATGGATTTGGGTAAATGGGCGACCTGAGTAGCGTTATTGCTATAGTATTCTCCTCCACCGAATAACCCTGTCTACCATCATTAATAATTGCAATACCGTAATCAGGATCCCAAACATCAACCCAACGCAGGGCAGGAACCTCAAACTTTGCAACCTCCCAGGTATTGCTCGGTCTCGTCGGTCTATTAATTACGCCATAGGGTATCTCAAAGGATGCATTATGCCCGAAGATCCCAAGCCTATACATGGCCTTAAGTAACGTAAATCTCTCCTTCCAATCAGTCTCGTTCTCCACATCAACACGTCTACTGAGGGCGTTTACGCAAATCCTTTGCCTAATGCTCGAGTCCCTAAACCCATAATTGACCTCGATGCAACCCCTCAACGGGCCCCTCTCCACTACACTAAAGCCAATAGGCTCCAACCTACTGCAAACCCTCCTGTAGTAGGCCTCTATGTCCCAACCATCCCAGCGGCCCGGCATGTCCTCACATGCCACTAGGTAGCCCTCCTCGACTGCCCACCTATTGGTCTCCTTATCGTAGATTTTAAGCGAGCCATCAAAGATAACCTTAATCATGGAATTCTCTACATAGTTATTGCCAACACTGACGTCACCAGAGGAATCGCCACTGCCGGCCTTAAAGGACCTCCAGCCCAGTGCTGGGATGTCAACAAGGGCTAAGTAACCACCATCAACTCTCTGAGTGGGTATGCCGCTCAATTCCTCCCTAACCATGACCACCTCTCTACGGGTCCAGGGTAATGAATTAACAATGGTTATGAAGGAACCTGCGCCAAGAACACCTCTGAGTACATTCATTAGCTCATTATTAACATTCTTCAGGTCCTCCTCAAGCTCATTAATAATTTCTTCATAAACGGCCTTAGTGGACGTGGCCCCCATCGGATCATGATACTCAGCCTCAAGGAGTGGGTACCAAAACTCCTCATGGCTTCTCCTAACGCCCGCAATCACGCTAAATGTCTCTAACTCTTTGAGTCTTGTTTCGAGGGCTCTAACCAATTGCTTGAGCCTAATGCCATTAGTGTAGACGCCCCTGTGAATCTCCAGGTAAAGCTCGCCCCTCCACCTAGGCAGTGAGTTGTCTTTCACGACTTCGTTAACGAAATCCCTTAAATTACCCATCACAAGTCTCGGCATACCAGGCAAGTCCCTATACGCCCTGAACCTCTCTAGCATTAACCAAGTTGGTCCACCACCGCCATCACCTTTACCGAAGGGTAGAAAGGCAGGTAATTCAGGGCTTGTGTGGTCTGACCAGGCCCTAGCTATCTGCCTAGGCGTTAGGTCGGCGCCGTAGGTTGCGTAGTTTACTGTGGGTATTACTGAACCGTCAATTCCCTCCCAAAGGAATACTGAGAATGGGAATTTATTGATGGTATTCCAATACATCTTATGCTCAAAGAACACCTTGATACCGGCCTTCCTGAGTATCTGTGGCAATGAGGCAGGGAAACCGAAGGTGTCGGGTAGCCACCCAATCTCCGTGGCGAAACCAACTTCTCTAAGCAGAAATCTCTGTCCATATAGGAATTGCCTGGTCAGGGACTCACCACCGGGCAGGTTAACATCACTCTCAACCCACATACCACCCACTGGTATTATCCTACCAGCCTTAACTGCCTCCTTAATCCTAGTCCACAGATCCTTATCCTCACTGAGCCACCTTAGGTATGCCATGTTTGAGACCAAGAATGTGAGCTCCGGGTATGACTGAATTAGAGATAGGACGTTGATAATCGTCCTCCTAACCTTCTCCCTAGTCACGTCCCTATTCCACAACCAACCAAGGTCAATATGGGCATGACCAGCCACATAAACAATACCCCTAGGGCCCCTCCTAACCCTCAAGCCCTCAACACCCTCCTCAAGAATCCTCACCCCCTCTCTAGCCGCCCTACCAAGCTCGCCAAAGTCAGGTGGCCTAAGATGCGTGAGTTCCTTGGGATCATAGTAATTAAACAAGTCTCTAACAAAGCCCGGCGGCTCGACAATATGGGCCTTAACGGCAAACTCCAACTGCCAATTAGCCACCGAGTCCAGGGAAATAACGTCAAGGGCATCATTAAGCACCTTAAGGTAGTCGGCCCTCAGATCCTCAAAGGCCTCGGCAACATCAAGTAAGAGCTTGGTCCTTAGGACGAAGTTGAATAGAGAAGGTTCCCTATAGACGACGTATATACCGTTGAAGCCAACCCTACGCTCACCAAACATCCTAACCGGGGACAAAACAAGCGACAAGGAGTGCCTACCTGGGGAAGCCCTAACCCACCTACTCTCACCCTCATCACCGTAATTAAAAACCGCGAACTGAAGATCATCAACCCTGAGAGTACCCTCACCAACAACATCAACGAAAAACCAAGGCTCACCAAAATCCCTAACCGTGACAGAGCCGCAGAGGGCACCACCGCAAGCCTCAAGATTAACGGCATCAACACCCATTATGGAAGCAGCCTCAAGATAAAACAACTTAGTCCTAACACTAACAGCATCTCTCAAATTAAATCCCACAGACACAAAGCAATGAAAACAAACATCAATTTAAAAACAACCCACAAGCCACGAAAGGTAACAAAAACGCCCGGTGGAAAGAAACTAGAAGTATATTTCTTGGATTGTTCCGTTGCAAAATTTTGCCATGGAGCAATCTAGGGTTGATCCATTGGTGTGCGTTCCTCGGTTGATGCTTTGCGTTATGGGTAAGCTAGTTCCTGGGTCATTAGCGCCCTTACTAGGTCTCTAATGCTTATCATACCTATTGCTCTATTTTCCTCAACCACTGGTAGGTGTCTTATGTTGTTCTCGATCATTTTCATGGCCGCTGATACTATGGATTCCGAGGCGTTTGCTGTTATGAGTTTCCTGCTCATGACCTTGACTAACGGTGTGTCCAGGTTTATCCCCTCAGCCACCACCCTTACCAAGTCTCTTTCAGTGAATATTCCTGCGGGTTTTTCGTTTTCATCAGTTATGAGGACGCTGCCAACGTTGTTCATGTACATTTTTGCTACGGCGCAGGTTATTGGATCAGTGGTCTTGCAGGATATGACCCCGTCCTTGATTAATTCCTTGATTCTCATGTTGGGTCTACTGGGTATACTAAGTGTAATGAGTTAATAAGCATTTCTCTAAAGACCCCTATTAAGCGGGTGTTACCTATTCACAGATTGTTCAAGAAAGCCTATTATTAGGCTGAAGAGTGTGCTTCTCGTGAAGGTACTTAGGATTAACCTTAGTGATAATTCCTGGAGGATTGAGGACACTACGGCACAGGGACCAGTGACACTCGGTGTAAAGGTTCATAATGAGGCTAATTCCTGGGGCCTAGACCCATTTGATCCCCAGGTGCCCTTCGTGATCGGTATGGGTCCCTTCGTCGGAGGCAAAATGCCAGGTTTTCATAGGTTAATGGTGGTCTTTAAGAGCCCAATGACAAGGACACTTCATGTGGCCGCCCTGGGTGGTGCTGCCTATAAGTTCATGGGGTCAGGTATTGATGTTGTGATTATAACGGGCAAGTCAAAAAGTCCTGTAGTTGCCTTTCTATCGAGTGACGGTGTTGAATTGAGGGTTGTGGAGCCCATCTTTGAGTATGGTAATTACCACGGAGCCTACGCCTTCACAAAGTACCTACTCGACACTTACAGGGAATTCTTCGTTAAGTATAATGCCAGGGCTGTGGTTGTGGGACCCGCTGCATTAAGTACATATAACGGTGCCCTTGTTTCGATCGATGTCAATCCATTGAAGGGTGAGTTCAGACCTGGGGCTGAGGACTTCGCCGCCAGGGGTGGTCCAGGCACTGCCCTAGCCATGGGTCATAACATGGTTGGTATTGTGGCCGGTGGCACGTATAGGGCGAGGTACGCCAAGGTCAATGACATGGAGTTCATTAATAAGGTTATGATTGAGTCCTTCAAGAAGCCCTTTAGGCAAGTGATGGATGAGAAGACAATTAAGTATAGGTTCGACCCAGGCATAGGTACCGGAGGTACCTTCGGTGTTAACTACCCGCACTACCGCGAGTTGCTGCCACTCTTTGGCTACAAGTCCATATATCTGCCCAGAGAGGTCAGAGCTCAACACGTGGAGGCAATACTGAGGCTTTTCTGGAAGCCCTTCAATGACGAGGTCTTCGTCAGGAGCAAGAGCTGGTATAACTGTGGTGACTTCGGGTGCTCAGTGGTTTGCAAGAAGGTTTGGCATGGTAAGAAGGTGGATTATGAACCATTCCATGCCATGGGCCCATTCATAGGTAATTACATATTTGAAGAGGCGGTACCGCTAGTTGATCTTATTGATCAGTATGGTCTGGACGCGATTGAGATGGGGCACGTGGTGGCGTGGCTATTTGATTCACTGGAGCATGGTCTGCTTAAGCCGGAGGAGGTTGGGCTTAATGATAAGCCTGTCTTCGACCCACTAAGATTTAATCCAACAATTGATTCACGGAAGAACGCCAGGTTGGCCGATGAATTGATCAGGGGGTTTGTTGGGAGATCCACGGAGGTCCTAAGGCTAGTTGCTGAAAATGGAATTAGGGCAGCAGCCAGGAAACTCGACGAGATGTTCCATGAGAGGGTACTGAAGGTTGGTAGGTCGTTTAGGGACTTGGTGGTTTATGCGGCCTACGGTGGAAGTGGCTACATGACGCCAAACCTGTACTGGGCGCCGGGCATGGTTGCGCCAATGTACGTTCTTGGCAGGTATTGGACCAACTACACGCCGACCTTCATGGGCCCCGAGGATTTCGCAAAATCCTCGCTTGGCAGGGCCGTGATGGAGGCGTTGATTGATGATGCAGGGCTTTGCAGGTTCCACAGGGGTTGGGTAGAACCTGTGCTGGATAGGCTGTACACTGAGGTAATAGGCATGCAGCCAAATAAGGACCTGTACAAGGAATTCGCAGAGTACTCAATGAAGGCAAACGCGGAACCAACACCCTGGGAGAGCGAGAGGGCCAGAGACGTAGTAGCTACAATGGCAAAGGAAATAGGATCCAAGGAATGGATATTCGAGGACTACGAAGACTACGTAAATTGGTGGAGAAGATTCAAAGCAACAATAGATGCAGGGTTAGGCGTAATCACTAGGTAAGGCAACGAATCCGTATGGAATAAAAGCTTAAATACGATAAGGGAAGGTTCAGAAAAAGGGGCCCCGTAGCTCAGTATGGACAGAGCGGCGGCCTGCGAAGCCGTAGGTCGTGGGTTCAAATCCCACCGGGGCCGCTAGTTTTTGGTTTTATTTGGTTCCGTGGGTCTTGGTCGGGGTTCGTCATGTCCTAGGTTCGTCAATGCCGTGATCATTTTCAGTACCTTCTTCATCCTGTTCGATGTTTCACTATGCATTCTCTTTAATCTGCTTGTTTGAGGAAGACGGCAAACAAGTGGGCGGCTATGAATTGAAGTTTATGAAGAGAGAAACAAAGCCAGGTGGGTGCAAGGGTCTAGTTTAAAATTCCGTAGTAAAGTATCATTGGTGCCCATGATAAGGATACATAACTAGGTAATACACTAAGAATAAGGCATGGGTTTGGGTAATTACCTGGTTGGGACTCTTAGGTTTTGCTTTCGTGTCTTTCGCACCTCACTGCAACAAGTGGGTTCCTTTACAAGTACTTGGGTAGTTGTGCTTTGTTTTTAACGAGGATATTGGTTTTATATTATTGCCTATTCGCCTATCATTGATCGTTCTTCTGCGGTGATTTCCTCTTCCGAGTCTGCGTGTATTCTTCTTGTTTGTATGCCGTCTGGTGTCAGTAGCGCCATCTTAATTGAGGCTCCATCCTCGCCAAACCTCGTTAAGTACCTAATTAACACCCTATTAGCTAGTACTATGCCTATGTGTTGTGTCTTACCATTTAGTGAGACGCTCTGGTGGTAGTGCCAAATCTCCTTCTTTGTTACTATGTTGAATTGCTTGACTATCGAGTCCTTATAGTCATCCAACACCAGGTTATAGATGCCTAGGACTCTCCATATTCTCTTTGCTGGGTTTATCTCACCGTAAATAACAACGACCGGTCTCTCCATCTTCTTCTCCCTAACCCTCGACTGGTAAATGGCTGTTATCACTGGTTTTGAGTCAAGCATTAATAAGTCCTTAATGAACTGCCTATACCTAACTACGGCAGCCATGAATGGCATTAACAATCTGAACCTGAACTCAACACCGTTGGGTATTTTTACACTGTCGAAATTGCAATTATGGCAATGAACCCTAACAATGGCTGGTGAAGGTTCTATTATCCTCCTTATTAGATCCTGACTTTCCTCAATGATTTTCCCATTATCTGCCTTTTTTGATTCATCGTTAATAGCCATCAATATTCTATCACTACTATAGAATTTATTAAATTTATGGTTCATAATGATAATATTGCTATATGGAAATTGTGCAGATTATGCACCTTACAAACTGCTTTTTAATTCCTCTTTACATACAATAATTGTATGACGAGGTATGAATTAAGAAAATACATAACCTATGGACAATTAATTATTTGGCCTAGATTGATAATTAGCATTAGGGATCACGTAGTACCTATATTACTAGTCAGTGCAATGGATAGAGATGAAAGAAGGAGCATTAGATGTACTAGCATTAAGGCCAGGCATTTAGCGTGACATGGACGGTAATGAGTATATCGCAACCTCCTTATTACCCCTGAGGATCACTTGCCTCTTGATTAGCCCCTTCCTAATTAAAATATTCAATGCATTTCTGACGGTTCTGCTTGGGAGCATGGTTTTTTCCATAATCTCCTTTTGCGTTAATTGCCCTTCATATTCCAGGATCTTAAGTATGAACTTGGCACTTGGTGGAAGGTCCATGTTGGATAGTAGGCTTAGTTTCTTTTCGTAACGTCCTATGCTACTCGACATGTTACCGATCCTGATGAGTTTTATCGGTCTGCCAGACATTATTCTAACTTCGCTTCCCGCATAGGACCTAATACTACCGTCTATTATGATCTCCACCCTGGACCTGGAAATTAGGTCCCTTATCTCTATTGTTGAGTCGCTGGGCACTATAATTGGTACCCTCGCTAAGTTCGTACTGTTCACCGTAACGATCTCAAGTACGCGGGCTCTCGAGTGTATCAATGGTCCTCCGGCTGACATTGCATACGCCGTGGAACCCGTGGGTGTGGACACGATTAAGCCATCAGCTACATCGTGCCAAACGTACTCCCCATTCACATAAAGACTATACTCAATGGTTATTGCGCTCTTTGCTGGAAATATGGCAACCTCATTAACGGCATTAGGTAGTCTTTTTCCCTTAATGTCCACTGCGAGTCTCAGTATTTCCTCGGTATCATAATTGCCGGTGATTATGTTAGGTATTGCCTTGTCGAGGCTTGTTATGTCTATTGAATTTAGGAAGCTTATTCCAAAGCCGACAGTAAGTATTGGTCCATCCCATGAATTTAGCCTATGCAGGTTCATAATAATGAACCTATCAGTACCAACAATACCAATGATATCATAACCACTTAGGTCATTGCCTAATTCCGTGGTTACTTCAAATGACGAATAGTTACTAAGGACTTTCTTGACCTCATTGATCGCACTGGGCATGGATACTATTAATCCCCTCATTCTTGATACTGTAATTATTATTGCGGGGAATTTTATTTTTTATCTACATTCTCTATGTATCTCTATACTTTATGGAATCGACAAGGGAGCATCACGCATTTAAATAAAGACATTTATGGATGGCTTAATGATCCCGGTGACAATAATAGGCATACTTGGATTGATATCAATAGTTGTGGGTTGGGTATTAGCGTTAGGTGACGTGCCTCCATTGAGGCTAACAATACCGTATTTACTGGGAAGCACCCTACTAACGATATACTCAGTGCTTAATTGGGACGTGGTATTCATAGTACTTAATGGAGCCGCCACATTACTATCAACCATGAACCTAGTAAGGAGGGTTAGGGAGCTCAAGGGTAGCGTCAAAAATAACAGATAGCATCAAAATTTCTGGGACCAAATCGCCATCAGTGATGTAAAGATTTTCCGCCAGCCTCAGCAACCAATTGGCGCTCGTGCCAATAATGAGAGTATTCCTCGTTGTACCCCTACCCAACACAGCCCTATAGTTATCATGATGTTCTCGATCACGGATATACGTAATAAGGGTATAGACCCTGCCAGGTACAACCCGTGTATTCAACGTTACCTCAGTGGCCCCAGCAAGGCCGATTGCCCTAGCCTCCATGAAGCCCAGTGCCGTTAGTGCCTCGGTCATTGAATTGGTATTATGCACCTTCCTTAGCAGTTCAAGTGCGGTCTTCAATACACTCTTCGCCGTGGCCCTCCGGATAGTTATTGAACCGCCTTGAGGCACTAGGGTTAATACGATGGAGCCCTTGGCGAGGCACGATCCATCTGCACTAATTACTATGCTACGCGGAGGGACATAACAATTCTCAACCCTAATGACCTCTTCCCCCAATTCCTTAACTATATCAATTAACCACTGAGGTAATTCACCAATTACATAGAGCAAGTATTAACCACCTAGGAATCCCTTCTCGAGTTCCTCAATATCCCTTAGTACATCATTCACCGCTTCCTTAATTACGTCAAGTGGTGGTCTTCCCTTAGTCCTTATTTTAAACCTGACGTTTTGTGTCAGTGGGTGGTCAACATCGTACATTGCGTACTCCACATCTGGTTTCTTGAGTAGGTACTCAATTAATGGTGCGAATAATGTGTATGTCTCACCCTGTATAACTGCCTCCAGGTAGCTATCCTCAGCCTTAACAATGCTTATCTTTATCACGAAAATGTAGGGTAGATAGAGAATTAAAAACTTTAACTCCAGGTAATTCGGTAGCATTTAGGGATTATCCAAGTGATGAGAACCCCCGTAGCCGATAAATGAGGAATTCACGTACCGGCTGATTACCCTTATCAGCCGTTGGCGATGAAATCACCGGTCATTAAAGGGTGCGCTCATCATTGCTTCATTTAATTACTCGCCGGTTGGCGGCCCTCCACGCATCTTACCCCTTCTCCGAGTGTCCCTTACCCTATTTATTTCCCTTTCAATTCTCCTGATCAAGGTCTCGAAGGCATACCTGACGGCATTCACTGGATCCCAATCAACCTCGTTCACGGCATACACATTCACGTTATCCTTAAGCATTATGTGCACTGAGAACTTACTCCTCTTTTCTTCGCCACCCTTTTCATACTTCTTAATGTTTATTTTTAGGTCTATGACGTTAGTCATCCTATTGATCTTAGCCACGTAATTCGTTATCACCTTCTCAATCAATGACTTGGTATTCTCATCTACATCAGCGAGTTTCGCCTCTATGGGTATTTCCTCGTATGGCTTAATGGCAGTCTTTATCACATCATAGCTCGATAATACGCCTACCACGGAATCCCCTGAAATAACCGGCATGCCGGATATCCCATTATCGAGCATTACATTTACGGCTGTGTAAATATCATTATTATCACTTATGGTTATTACCGGTGTCGTTGCCACGGCCTTCACGGGTGCCGCAAGTATGTCATCCTCAGTTCCAACTACATCGCCCCTCCGGCTGCGCCTTGGTATTGATGCGTAGTAAAGCCTCTCCACTATGTCCCTCATGGAGACGATGCCATATAATTTACTTGACTCGAGTACTGGCAGTCGTGTTATCCCATGCCTAATCATGAGCCATTTAGCCCTGGCCACGGCTTCATCAGCCTCGATTGTAATCGCGGGCTTTGACATTACCGATGATATGTTTACACGGGGCAGCAACCTACTATCCAGCAGGTACCGCAACACCTTCTCCCTTGTTAGGATGCCAACTAGATTCATACTGGAGTCCACTACGGGTAGCGCCCTAACCCTTAGGATGAGGATTTTGCCCATTGCCCTTGTCAAGTCTGAATCCTGACTTATTGAGTATGGTGGCGACATTGCACTGGAAACCTTGGACCTGAGACTAACCCTGCGCTCAAGAAGTTCCCTATAGCTTAGGACGCCAACTAGTTTACCGTTATCGTTGATCACAGGGACGACCCATACCCTGTGGTCCCTCATGTCGGAGATAACCTTTGATATAATGTCCTTTGGTTTTGCAATGACTATTGCGTTATTCATGAGCTCGTTAACTAGTGGTGCGCTCATCATAATTCAGTAATTAAAACCCTTTAATAATTTAATTTTGGGCATAATTTTATAAAGAGCAAGGGAAACTCGACTACGTGGATTGCCAACAAGCAGTGAATAATGTAATACCGGTAATACACAACCCAGCCAGTGTTCAGAAACTTCTTGATGCAGTCAGGGTATCCCTTGGTTTTGGTGTGAGGACCATAGTGGTTACCAAGGCCGTGGGTACCGCGGCACAGCAGGGAATACCGGAGGCATTCAGGCTTGTCCTTAAGTCGGGCGTGGCACTGGTGGTGTTGCCGGATATTAAGGATGCCGTTGAGTTACTACGACCAGACAACATTTACTTCCTGAGTACCAGGGGTGATTCCATGGGTGAGATTAAGGGTAAGTCGTTAATGGTGATCCAAGCCTCAGATCAGCCGTTCATGCAGAGTGAGTTGGCCCTTGGTAGGCAAGTCAGGGTTGTGGGTAGGGACATAGGCAGTACGGCGCTTCTTACCCTGGCCCTTACCAGGGTTCTTGGTCCATGCATTGAGTGAGGTTATTACTTAAAAATACCCCGTCACTTGGTATTACTGGTCGTAATGTCGGCATTCATAGATGCATTAGCGATATTAATAGTACTTGTGGTAATAGCAATAATAGCTGATGTTGCTATAATATATATAGCAAGGAAGGTTGCCGCAAGGAACCCGAATGCTTCCAAGCTACAGAGGTATGAGGCGGGTAACCCACCTGTTGGTGAAGCTAGGTACGTATTTCCGATACAATACGTTGGTTTCCTGTTGATGTTCCTGGGCATTGAACCAATCATAGTAATACTGCTGATTTTATCATCAGTTGTGTCGGCTACCCTGCCAATAACCTATGTAATACTTGCATTACTAGTAATAGCGCTACCCAGTGTTTATGTAGGTTATAAATACGCATTGAGAATAGCCTATCCCAAAGGATTTATAAAAAAGTCAAGCGGTAGGTGATGAGGATGTCACTTAACAAGGCATTGGAACCCTACAGGAAGTGGGGCACGAAGTATTCCCTATGGCCGGTACACCTCGTAACGGCATGCTGCGGTGTTGAGATGGCGCACACCTGGAATCCAACGTATGACGCAGAGAGACTCGGTTCACTGCCATGGCATGCACCGAGGCAGACAAACCTAATCCTTGTTGAGGGTACAATATCCTTCAAAATGGCTAGGGTCCTCAGGTATGTTTGGGAGCAAATGAGTGATCCTAAATACGTGATTGCCATGGGCTCCTGCGCCGCAGAGGGGGGTGTATTCTGGAATAGTTACCACGCGGTCCCCGTTAATAAAGTAATACCCATCGATGCATATGCCATTGGCTGCCCACCAACACCTGAGGCCGTTATTCAAATGATTAGGATCGTCCAAAGAAAGATAGAGACAGGCGAGGCGAAGGCCAACGTTAAGCCAAAGACAATCGACCTAACCAAGATATTCACACCAACACCAACCAAGCAACCAGCGCCAAACCCACCCCACAGGATAACACCTAACCCCCACATACCCATTTGCCAGGAGAAGAAGGTGGAGTGGCCCCTCGGTTATGAATTAGTAAATAATCAATTAATGCCAACGCTTAAGGAATCAGCTAGGAAAATAATAGTAACAGAAGTAAACAGGGTATGTGTGGAATCGGAGCCCGGCAAGCTAAAGGACGCTGCATTGTTGCTCTCGAAATTAGGGTTTGACCATGTTAAGTCGGTAAACGTTATCGATGCGCCTCACGAAAATAAATTCTACATTGAGTATTGGGTATCAAGTTACGGTAAGAAGGAGTTGATGCCCGTACTAGTTACATTGACGACAGAAATACCGAGGGACAACCCCAGGGTACCAAGTTTAATCGATATCTGGCCGAGTGCGGATTACATGGAGCGCGAGATGTATGATTTCTTCGGTGTATGGTTTGAGGGTAATCCATGGATGGGAAGGAACTTCCTACTCGACCCAGATACGCCAATTAAGTTTCCCCTTAGGAAGGATGTGCCATTGGTTAGGGAATTCTATATAGTAGATAGAGAATTTCCAGGACAGTCAGTTGCGCCACCACAACCCAAGCCATCACAGTCAACTGTGCCTCAACCAAAACCAACGCAGGAGAAACCAAGTGAGGAAAAACAAAAAACGGGAAGTGAAGCCAGTGGGTGAGTCTCATGAGCAACGATAATGGAGAAAAGTATGCGGAATTACCGGTTGGGATGGAGGTTCCTGAGGAATTTACAAGGAACTTTGTGCCAATACCCAAGGAGTACGTTGAGGCAGCATATAAAGGCGAGGAATACCTGGTTTTCATAGGTCCCCAGCATCCGGGGAGTGGTCACATGAGGATAATACTGAGGCTTAAGGGTGATTACGTGGTTGATGCAATACCGGACCCGGGCTATGTACATAGGGGCGTGGAGAAGTTGGCCGAAACAAGACTGTACATACACGTGATACCTCTTATTGAGAGACCCACTATTCAGGACTCGGCGAACTTCGACCTTGGCTATTCACGCGCAGTGGAGAAATTGGCTGACCTTGACGTGCCAAAGAGGGCCCAGTACATTAGGGTAATACTGGCTGAGTTAAGTAGGATAGCCACGCACCTATACGATACTGGAATACTCGCCGTATTCATTGGTCACAGCACGGGTTACATGTGGGCCTTTGGACTTAGGGACGTGATTAACGAAGCCTTCATAAGAATAACAGGTACAAGAACCACATTAAGTTACACAATACCTGGTGGTGTTAGGTGGGATGTTAAGCCCGACGTACTCAACTTCGTTTATGAATTAACGAATTACCTGGAGAGGAAGATGAAGGACATGGAGTCAATATTCGTTAAGAATCCAGTGACGATACATAGGCTTAAGGAGGTAGGTGTGTTGACGAAGGAGGATGCCATCAAATATGGCCTAGTTGGGCCATTCCTAAGGGCGTCTGGCGTTGAGTATGATGTTAGGAAGGTTGAGCCCTACGATGCATATAACGAGTTTGACTGGGATATACCAGTGGCTGATGAGGGCGATTCATACTCAAGGTTCCTGGTTAGGGTTGAGGAAATTAGGCAGAGTATAAAGATAATTAGGCAGGCGGTTAAGAACATACCCGACACGCCAATAATCAGTGAGAAATTACTGTCAAGAGTACCACCGAAGGATAGGCCACAGGCGGCTAAAAGCGTTTGGACGTTCCTAACGAAGACCCATGTCGGATTAACACCGGGTGCTGGTGAGGCGACGACATTGACAGAAGCGTCGAGAGGGCTATTACTGTTCACATTAATATCTGACGGGCACAGCAACGTACCATATAGACTAAGGATGGTCACACCATCGTGGCTACTGCTTAGAGGTTTCATGGAGGCATTAAAGGGCTATAGACTAGCTGATGTGCCGGCCATATACGGAAGCTTCGGCTACTTCCCACCCGAAGCTGATCGTTGACAAACCAACTCTTGTACGTTACCGCCCTCAGTAGGCGTAATTAGTCTTTTTAAATTCTCAATTATTATTCGTTTCCTCCTTTCATCGTTGGCGTTCTCATATTTTTTACACAATACCTCAATAACCTTTATTTTAATATCGTCATATCTTTCGAAGACGTACATGGGTATTACAATAGATAGGCTTTTTTCCTTCATAAACATGAATTAATTCAATAAACCTTTCACCGTACACCTTCTTTAATGCGTCAAGAATTTTCTTAACCTTATTAGGATCTTTGGTGTTGATTACTAATTTGGTCGTACCATTATAAGTAATTACTGTGAACTTAAAGCCAGCTATCACTATTTGCATTTTGCCTTTCTTAAATTTCAGTTTCATATTTGCTATATTTTTTATATTAATACATTTCTCAGCATTGAATGCGTCTAAGATATCTCGTAATATGTGCGGCAAAGAGTTTATCATAGCCTTAGCAAGGTCTATCGCATTACCACTGTAGAATCTAATGCTAATCCAACTTTCATATTGATCTTCATCCCATTTAAACCCCATTTCGCTCAATTTATTAAGTACCTGTTTCCATATGTTATATTTAGTTGTTGACATTTGATATTTTTATCTCTGGTTCACTATACTTACCCTTTCTTAACCTTATGAATGCACTACCGTCGCCTAACACTGCTGTAAGCATGAAGGCATGTAATGTTTCCTTATTATTTATCTCTTCAATTATCTTTGAAATTTCATCCTTAATTGAGTTGTAGTCATTGGCAATTAAGAACCACAATATTGATACATTATTTTCATTTACCTTAATGCTATTTATACTTACGTACATTGTACCTGGGTAAAATAATGACCAAGTAATAACCTGCCATATCTGTGTTGTGCTCATTGCAGGTTTACCTTTATGAATATTTTCATCTGTTACAGCAAATCCGCCACGTAATGCCTTAATTAACTCCTTAATGAATCGTTCATATTCACTCTTACTTAACATTCTTCTAAATATGTTAAGTACCTTAAGCTTCATGCCTTTAAGCCCTTAAGCCGTAACTGAATTATTATACTATTCTCATTTGGTTTATCCACCTCTAATGTTATATGTCCTTTATATACACTAATTCCGTTATTTCTCCTAACAATTACTTCAGCTTTACCGCTTACTAAATCTTCAATGAGCCTTTTAATCTCTTCATTAATGTTATTCCTCGGCCAGTACTCCTCAAGCTTATCAATATACTTAATGTATTTATTAATGAGCCTTAAAATGGCATTGGCTATCTTATCACTGTATTTCTCTCTAAGCATTAATTCAACGTTATCTCTCGCCTTTAACCACTCCTCCTTCCATGCGATTATCCACCAATCATCCCAAATACGCCATTTTAGCATTCGATTAATCATCTCAATGATTAGCTTAGTGGTCTCATTAATGGATCTTGGATCATCAATCTTATTACTGCATCGATACTTCTTACCACTCCTCTTACCTCGGCAAAACTTATTTTTCCTAGTGAATTCCTCGTTTAATTCATAGTTCGCCGTTGTGGCCTCAGATTGAGCAAATTGAGAAGCGGCCATCATTATTAACTTCTCAAAACAAATTAATAAGGCATTAAAAGGTGAAGTAACTATTACATACAGTTACTATGGAGGAATTGATTAGGATCGCTGAGGAGCGTGGTATTGACGTTGAGGACTTAATAATAAATGCTTCGTCAGGAATTGATCCTCTGGAGGGGGTTGAGGATGAGGATGGAACTCGCCAAGAGATATTTAACTGAGATGGATGAGTATCTGAGAAAAGGTGATGCTGTTCAGGTCAGTGAGAAGGCATATAAGGCGGCTGAGGAGATTGTTAAGGCTTTGACCAAGAAATTCAACGTACCCGAGCATCAGCAAGCCGTAAAGGAGGGCATGTGGTATACTTACTTATTAACGAGGGCTGCGGACACGCTTTCTGTGTGATTGGGTGTCTAATGGGTGGAGCAGTGCTTACGTGCTGCATGTGTGGGGTTTCATGAAACTAAAATGAGCGTGAATGATTTAATGCCTTGCATTGATAAGGTTAGGGCATTAGTTAGAGAGACTGAAAATGTATTAAGTCAGTAAGTACTTAGGAAAGTAATTGCAAACCTTACTCATTAGTGCTTTATATATCTCTCTGTGTTTATTTCCTAGATGTTACCCAGTGATTATGGACCTGGAGACATTGAGTTTTGGATTGAGCCTCCATTACTGCTTTCCATACAATCTGATGTAAAGGAAATACTCGACAAGGGCATGGACTCCCGGGTACTATCCATAATACGCGAACTAAGGGGTATACTGGAGGGCAGAGGTTTAGTGAGGAACCTGGGTTCATCAATAAGGGCACTTAATGCGTATGCCATTGACTCAAGTTACCCAACGCCACCCCTTGAATTAATTGGAGGCGTCATGACCGTGCTTTCCTATGGTTATGTTGGTTACCTTAATGGTTCCTATGATAGGTATATGACCGGTGAGGTTGTTTTTGAGGATGTAGGTGAGTTTGAGAGGGTGATTACCAGGAAAGCCCAGATTAGGGAGAGGGAATTGGCGATCAGGCTACTTAAGGATAAGTTGAAGGGTAGGAGGGATATCGACCTTGTAATACTTGATGGTGAGATACCCATCCACCCACTACCCTATAACCTACCCGTCGAAGGTGGTGTATTGGCACGCGTAACCAGTGTGATTGGGAACCTACTCGACCTATCGGCAAGGACTGGAACACCAATCATTGGTGTTGTTAAGAGGGTCAGGTCCAAGTTCCTATCCGTGTTAATTAATAGGTGTTTACCAATGAATGACAAACTCATTGCAAGTCTAACCCTTAATAATGGCGAGTACATGGTACTTGGCAGTTATGGCGATATCCTACCACCGTGGATCCAGATTAATTATAACGATTGCGAACTAAGAAAAAGGTGCAATGGAAAGGAGTGTGACGGCGTTAGGGAGTTAATGAGTAGAAGGCTCAGTGAGGGTTTGGTTAATATCGAGCATGTATTTAGTGGATCAACGCATCCCGGATTGAAAATGCTTAAGGAGGTTATTGTGGCCTTTTATAAGCCGCGTAATGGTTCGCCGGCAGTTAAGCTCGAGATCTATAACCCAAGTGATAGGTTCAATATTGAGGAGTTAATTACATACCTTGAGTCGCAGACTACGGATACGGGCTACCCATTCCTAATTGATAGGGTTGATGAGTATGTCAGGCTTGACCCGAGGATCCTGGACTACGTGAGAAGCCTGATAATTAAAGGCTCGAAGGACCTAAACCCAGCGTTACTAACGATGCTGCAACTAACGAATCCACAAAAGGCGTACCTAGTGAAGAGACTGGAGGCGTAGGATTATAAACTAATTCTTTAATAAGACCCTGTAAATCAACAAAGCGATTGCGATGCAGTTCGGCTTTAGAATGAGGGGACTCATCATTAAGGTGGCTGTGTTCCTACCAATGGCCGTAGCCACGGTTGTGAGCATTAAGTTTGTTCCCCCAATCTTTGCACCAGTCATAGTATTGGCACTCCTGATCCTAGTGATACTTCTTAACAAGGCGATCAATAAGAGGTTGGCAGGTATGTGGGGACCACAATTGTTTAGTATGGACAACTACATCATTTATGAGAGGGGCGTTTACGTGAAGCCCATTGACATCTTTTACCCATGGAGTGAGGTGGTCTCCATGGGTAGGGATCAGTCATACGTAACGTTCATGTTTAATGACGGTACCGAAATATCACTACCCAGGGATATTATTGATGGCATACAGGGTTGTCCATGCACTGCAATTGCTAGGTAAGCGTTAAATAATAGTGTTATTGTTCTAGGTATGGTGACCGGTCATTGCGGAGGGTAATAATACTGGGTGCGGGTGGTCGAGACCTGCACGTATTCAATACGTACTTCAGGCATAACCCAGAGTATAGGGTTGTTGCTGTAGCTCAGGTACAGATACCGGGTATCGGCGGTAAGCGCTACATAAAGGGTTCAGGGGATCTTTACCAACCAGGTGGTGTACCATTAATTGGCCTTGGGAACCTAGAGGACTTAAGCCGTTTAATAAGGGATCTCGGGGCTGACGAGGTTATCCTGGCGTACAGCGACCTGCTCTATAATGATGTTGGTAGGATAATAAGCATAGTCCTTGCAAATGGCGCGAGCTTTAGGATACTAGGTCCTAGGGATACCATGATAAGATCCTCAAGGCCGATGCTGGGTGTCGTGGCAACGAGGACGGGGGCTGGTAAGTCAACAGTATCGCATGAAGTAACGCTGGAGTTAATTAGGAGAGGCTTGAGGGTTGCGTCCATTAGGCACCCAATGATTTACATGAACCCTGACGACATGCTAGTGCAAGTATTTAAGACCAGGGAGGATCTAATGAAAATAACCTTTGAGGAGAGGGAGGAGTATGAGCACTACATTGAGATCGGTGTGCCGGTACTTGCGGGTGTTGATTATGAAATGATACTCAATGAGGCAGAGGCCATGGCAGATGTAATACTATGGGATGGTGGCAATAACGACTTCCCATTTTACTACACCGATTACTTAATAACAGTTACTGATGCCAGGAGACCGGGGCATGAGGTTGGTAGCTTCCCTGGCGAGGTTAATACAAGGCTTGCTGATGCCGTGATAGTTACTAAGGTCTCTGACTCAACCCCTGAGAATGTTAAGACCATAATTAGTAATATTAAAGCCGTAAACCCAAGGGCATCAATAACACAGGCAGATCTTGAGGTTTATTTAGACAATCCAAATGCCGTGGCTGGTAAGAAGGTCGTAATCATCGAGGACGCCCCAACAGTAACGCATGGTGGTTTACCATACGCGGCAGGTTACATAGCTGCTAGGAAGTACAATGCTGAGATAGTTGATCCAAAGCCATACGCCGTGGGCATAATAAAGGAGACCTACGCAAAGTACACGCACATGGGACCAGTACTACCAAGCCTGGGCTACACCCCAGAGCAAATAAGGGATTTGGAGGAGACCATAAGGAGGATACCCGCCGACGTAGTCATTATGGGCACCCCAGCCCACATTGAGGATGTTGTTAAGATTGATAAGCCCATAGTTAGGGCTAAGTGGAGGCTCAAGGTTCTTGAGGGGCCAACAATAAGCCAATTAATTGATGAGTTTCTCGAGCGTGCAAGGCTTAAGTAGGTTTACGTTGCGCAATTAAGTCCGTTAAATACTTCGGTATTGGCTTATTATTCGTACTCATGGGTGTGCCGTAACTAATGACTATCGGTACTACACCCTCCCAATGACTATCGCCACTTATCGTTGGTCCACCCTCCCTCCTCTTAATTGCAAAGTCCTCAATACTAACCCTAACGACGGCGACGGAATTCAATTCCTCAATAGACGGCAACTCAGTATCGTCAAGCCTCCCAGGTACCAACCTATCCATCATCAGCTGGAAAACCCGAAGCTTCTCACTTGGATCGTCAACGAACGAGCCTCTACCATATATAATGGCTGATTCATAGTTTATCGAATTATTGTATAGATTACTCGCAAGAACTATGCCGTGCACCTCGGTAATAGCAATGACAATCGGCAAGCCACTACCAATTATCCTAATTAGCCTACTATCGGGTGAGCCGTGCATGTATACGTACTGATCATCATTCACGTAAAGCATTGGTATCACGTATGGTTCACCACCGTCAATGAAGCCCACGTGGCATATGAAATTCCTGCTTAACAACTTCATGAGTTCATCCCTATCGTAGGACGCCCTCTCACTATACCTCACAACCTTAACCTTACGAGAACCCATGCAACACGTGCATCTTGAATTAATTTAAGAATTACCACTATAACACGTTATACCAACCAACTCCTTTTGAGAAATCACTTAGCGGTCTTAACAATCATACTTCACGAGCCCTCGACCTATCGTAAGACTCCCACAGCTCATCCATGTTGAAGCCATAGACCTTACTTAACGTTACACTACGCCTCAGGTATAGGTGCAAGTCGAGCTCATCGGTGAACCCTATACCTCCATGTACCTGGATACTGTCCCTAATTGTGTTTGGGATAATCCTTGATGCGTAATCCAACGCCATGGGTGCCAGCTTCAAGTCATCAGCAGCCCTTAGGTATAGTGACCTGGCGAGCTCTATGTTAAGTGCCATGTTCACCAATTTATGTTTCACGGCCTGGAATGCACCTATTGATCTACCGAAGGCAATCCTCTTCTTTGCGTAATCCACCGATAACTCAAGCGGTGGTTTACCAGTACCCACTATGGCTGCGGATAGTAGGAGCGCTACTAAGTCTCTATTCACACTTACCTTAGTACTCCTCCTAAAGTTGACTTGGCACCACCTCATCGAGTTATCGAAGGAGTTCAGTGGCTTTACCGAGGCATCATCCTTCCAGATTAGGTTATCGCCAATTACTATGACGTCGGCCCTATGCGCCTCGGGCGCCATGTTTGCGGTGCTTGATATCGATATTTTCAACTTACCCTCATACTTCTCATTACCTAATTCATTACCCGTGGCTACGGCACCTATTATTGTCGTTATGACAATACCAGGCGGAAGCCTTGAGCTCGCCTCCTCCATCAGTATTGCTGCATCCCTCGGCTTGGCGTCCCTGAAGAACTCAAACAATCCGAAATCCACCAAGGCCTTCCATAACTCATCAAGTACTGATGTATCGCCTTCACTATAACTCCTTAGTTTGGCGGTTGACCATACCTTATTGAAGAGTTCATTCAGATTATTCAGTATTAATTTCAGTTCCTCATTTAGGTAATCCTTAATGCCGATAATCATACTAAACACCCTTTGGAAGCCCAAGCACGAGCTCTCCAAGGAGGTTACGCAGGATTTCAGAGGTGCCGGAGAGTATTGTATAGCCCTTACTATCTATATACCCAAAGGACCACTCGAATAGATCACCCTCAACAAGAGTCTCGGGACCCAGCTTCGACACTGCCGCTATGTATATCTTATCGAGAATCTCGGACGCCAACAACTTTATTGAAGCAGCCTCGGGCCCTACTATCTCACCCCTCAGTGCGAGCATGAGCATCCTATCATAAAGCTCCTTAATGGCTAGCGACTCCTCGAGGAGCGCCAACGTATCCGCATCGCGTCTCACCTCCACCAGGTGCCTGGCGGCACTTGCTGCGGCGTAGGCGAAGGCGCCGCCTATGTTCAGTCTCTCGAAGTTCAAGGTGGTCATGGCAACCCTCCAGCCATCGCCAACTTTACCAACCACGTTCTCCTTGGGAACCTTGACATTATCTAGGAAGACCTCACTAAATCCAGGCCTGCCGTTAATCTGCTTTATCGGTCTATAGGTAATTCCCTCAGACCTGGTGTCTACGATAAACATCGTTAAGCCCTTATGCCTTTCCTCAGGTGAGCCGGTCCTAGCGAGTACTAGGTAGTAATTAGCCAGGTGGAAGTCACTGCTCCAGACCTTCCTACCATTCAGTACAAAGTAATCACCCCTATCCTCAGCCTTGGTGGTTATTGCCGCCAGGTCCGAGCCGCAGCACGGCTCGGAGAAGCCCTGGGCCCAGACATCCTCACAAGTCAACATCCTCCTTAAATACCTCCTTTTCTGCCCTTCATTGCCATGAAACAGAATGGCGGGGCCTGCTACGGATAAGCCAATTCCTGGGCAGCCGGGGTAGACAATGCCGAGACTAAGCGCCACATCCCTAACTACTAACTCCTTCCTTACGTCATCGCCATACCCACCATACTCCTTAGGCCAACTTATGCCGACTAAGCCGGCATTATATAATGTCCTGTGCCACCTAATGGCGGCATCAATAAACCTGGGGTCCTCATAGTACCAACCAATACCACCACGCCTAATCCTCATCTCAGGAGGAGCATTCTTAATGAACCAATCCTTAACGTAATCCCTAAACCTCTCGAGTTCCGACTCAGACATATAACATTATTAGTTAATTGATTCTTAATAAACATTACCTCATTATTAATCATAATAATGTAAAGCAATCATACTATCAATATTCACAGTATAGTTTTGTAGTAATATATCTATCAATTCATAATTAATAATAAACGAATCAATGATATGTACTTTTGAGAAAAACTTAAATAATTTTTATTTATAATAAATTCAATGAATGAGCAGATCCAGCAACAACATAAGTATAATACAGAAGAAGAAGTCTTTAATGAAATTATACCTGGCTACCAATTAACTATTGACAAAATACTCAAGACAGGCGTAACGCTATTTCCCAATAATGAAATTGTTTATTGGCCTCCAAATGGCCGTAGGCTCCACTTCGCATTTAGCGAATTTAATGAAAGAGTTAACAGGCTTGGTTGGGTCCTTAAGGAACTCGACGTAGCTAGTGGTGACCCAAGGAGAATGGGTACGAGGGTCGCCATATTTGATTGGAACACGCATAGATTCCTTGAATTGCTATATGCAGTGCCCATGTACGGTGCAGTGCTCCAACCAGTTAACATTAGGTTGGCGCCTGAGGAGATTATCTACGTGATGAATAAGTCCAGGGATGAGGTAGCCTTTGTAAATGCCGACTTCCTACCATTGATAAAGGCGATAGCCCCAAAGCTTGAGCACCTAAGGAAAATAGTCGTTATGCATGATGGTGAGGAACCAATAAAGATTGAACGCATTGGCAATGCTGAGGTATACGATTATGAGGAGTTAATGAAGGAGGCCAGGGAATTCAACTACCCGGAGGAGCTTGATGAGAGGACTGTCATGGTGATGATGTACACCTCAGGCACCACAGGGTTGCCCAAGGCAACGATATTTAGGCATAGGGAGATAGTACTGCATGCAATCGCTGTATTGATAATCGCAGTGTGGAATTGGTACCCAGCGCATTACCTAAGGTTCACTAGGAATGCCTATAACCCACTCGGTGAACCATCACTCCTCCTTGTACCGTTCTACCACGTGCTCGGTTGGGGAGCGCCGTACTACAACATCATGGGTGGTACACCGAAGATAGTACTGCCGGGTAGGTATGAGTGGAACCACATCATTAGGTTGATTAAGGAGGAAAAGGTAAAGAATGCGGCTGGCGTACCAACAATGCTATACCTAATGTTAAACAGTCCCGAGCTCAAGGACGTGGACCTAAGGGGATTCCTATGGAGTCTTGGTGGTGCGGCGGTCACCAAGGGGTTGATTGAGGAGGCCAGGAAGAGGGGCGTGATATTGACTAATGGTTACGGATTGACGGAGACGGCACCGGTCGTTATAGCGCCTGCACTATCGCCGGACCTAGTAATGAGCCTAAGCGAGGAGGAACTACAGGAATTAGTGGTCAATAGCATTGGAAAGCCCCTACCATTTGTCCAGGCCAGGGTGGTTGATGAGGAAGGTAGGGATGTGCCTAAGGATGGAAAAACCGTGGGCGAGCTGGTGCTGAGGGCTCCCTGGATAACCCTGGGCTATTACGGAGACCCAGAGAAAACAAGGGCTGCCTTCAAGGATGTTTGGTTCCACACCGGTGACTTGGCAACGTGGGATGAGAGGGGGTTCATATACATCGTAGATAGGGCTAAGGACGTTATCAAGAGTGGCGGTGAGTGGATATCAAGCCTTAAACTTGAGAGCTTAATATCACTTCACCCAGCGGTTGCGGAGGTGGCGGTCATAGGCGCTACGCATGAGAAGTGGGGTGAGAGGCCCGTGGCCATTGTCGTGCTGAGGCCGGAATTCGAGGACAGGGTTAAGGAGGAGGATATCATAAATCACGTGAGAGCATTCGTTGATGAGGGCGTTATACCGAAGTGGTGGGTGCCTGACAAGGTGATATTCGTTGATGAGCTTCCAAAGACTGGCGCGGCCAAGATCGATAAGAAGGTGCTTAGGGATAGATATAGGGATGTATTGATTAAGCGGTGAAAATAATTATTCTCATTAAGAATTAAAAATAAATTTATTCCTATTAATCAGGTAATTTATGGGAAAGGCATACATAACGGGCTTTCACCAGGTAATTGAGAAGGAGAGCAGGAGAAGCTTCTTTGAATTGATTGGCGAGACCGTACAAAGGACGCTTGAGATGGGTGGTATCAGTATTGATGAGGCGGATGGGTTGGGCATTGTTCACACCACCGCGGTTGATGAAAGGCCGATCAGGATAATGCTCGCCAACCAAGTCGCCAATTATCTGGGCATTGGGAGGCTTAGGTACATTGACGTGGCCGAGTTTGGCGGTGCCTCATTCAATGCCCTTGTTTATCGGGCCGTTAAGGCAGTGGAGAATGGGCTTGCGAGGGCTGTCTTGGTAATTGGCGGTGGCAAGAGTAGCGTATTTAGGAGGAGGGGCATTGATGAGGGTCTTGTGGCTAGGAACTACGTAAGTACCCACAGGGTTATTGAGTTCCTACCAACCAGTGACTACGCCATGGTGGCCTTGAGGTACTCACACGTGTATAACGCCACTGATGAGGGCAGGGCAATGATCGCCGTCAGGGAGAGGGCCAATGCTAGGTATAATAAGGATGCAATATTCAGGGAGCCGATAAGTGTTGCCGATGTATTGAACTCACCAATGGTGAGTTACCCACTGAGGCTACTGGAGGTTGTGATGCCTGTGGATGGTATGTCGACTTTCCTAATCGTTAATGAGAGCTTGGCTGGGAAGTCGAAGATCACGCCCACCTCTATCCTTGGCTATGGCGAGGCCCACGATCCAAGCCCACTCTTTGATAGGGATGACATCTTGAATACGGTTATCCCAATAAGCGCAGGCAAGGCGCTTAGCGAGGCCAACATTGGCATAAACGATATTGACCTATTCATGCTTTACGACGCATACACAATAATGATCGTGCTGGAGCTAGAGGGTATTGGCTTGGCCGAGAAGGGTTTGGGTTGGCGGTTCGCGGAGGATCATGATTTCTCGCCATCGTCAACATACCCAATAAACGTTAATGGCGGTTCCCTAAACACCGGACAACCAGCGTACATGAGCGGCGGCGTGATACTTACAGAGGCATTAACCCAACTGTCCGGCATGGCCGGTGAAAGGCAGGTTAAGGGAGCCCGTAGGGCACTTGTCAATGCAATTGGCGGCATACTTAATCACTCAACAACCTTGGTCCTTGGTGTTTAGTATGGAACTCGAAGAATTACTGAAGGAGTACAATAGAATCTATGAAAATGGGTTAGTGCCAATAACACGGTGCAGGGCATGTGGCTATAAGTTCCACATGCCAAGGACCAGGTGTCCCAGGTGCGGCTCAACGAACCTGGAGGTTATTGGCTACGGCGAGGGCACCATCTACTCATACACAATAATAGAGAGGGGATTGCCAACAAAGACAATAGTCGTTCTCGTGGACTTCGATGGAGCCAAGGTTAAGGCGAATTACGTTGGTGATTTGAATGCGCTGAGGATAGGGGCTAGGGTCAGGGTTGTTAGGAGGGATGGTAATATATACTTTACAAATTATTAAATAGCAATACATTTATTATATATGAAAATATATTAAGAGTAAAAATACACCTAATATTTACATTTACGGGTACTTCTACTGATTATATGGTCGAGAGAATTCTCATAGTTGGATTTGGGACCATGGGGAGCGGTATAGCCGAGGTCTTTGCCATGAATGGCTTTGAGGTAAATGTCTATGATGCTTACAGGGACGTGATACCCAAGAGCCTTGAGGGTATTAGGTGGAGCCTTGGTAAGCTACGTGAGAAGGGCTCTCTTCGTGAGGACGTTGATACCGTCATGAAGAGGATTCATGTGTTTGATAATCTGGGTAATGCGGCCAGGGGTGTTGATTTGGTAATTGAGGCTGTGTTCGAGGATCCAAAGGTTAAGCACCAGGTGTATAGGGAGTTGGAGGGTTACGTCGGTAAGGACGTAATAATAGCGAGCAACACAAGCGGTATACCAATAACCTACTTGCAATCGGTGCTTCAGTATAAGGGTAGATTCGCGGGCTTCCACTGGTTTAATCCGCCGGTTCTCATGAGGCTTGTGGAAGTTATAAAGGGCAGGGATACCAGTGATGAGACGGCCGGCGCACTCATGGACCTGGCAAGGAGGGTTGGTAAGGAGCCTATTCTCGTTAGGCGCGATGTAAGGGGTTTCATAGCCAATAGGGTGTTTGGTGTACTGAGTACGCAGGTCTTCATACTATATATGCGGGGCATCTATGACTATAGGGCGATGGACTCGGCGTTGATCTATAGACTTGGACTCCCCATGGGCGTCTTCGCACTCACGGACTTCACCGGGGGAATAAAGCTAAGTTATGAGAGTAGGAACCTATTTGAGGAGATAGATAGGGTGGCGCCTGAGACCGAGTCATCCAAGGGGCTGGCTAAGGCAAGAACGTTTGTGTTCAGCCTAATTGAGAAAATGTACAGGGAGGGTAGGATAGGCATAAGGACTGGGAAGGGGTTCTATGAATACCCGGAGCCGGGCAGGTGGGTTAGGCCGGATATACCGAGGGAATTGGCTGACAGGGTGAATTTACTGGACCTGCTGGCGCCCATGGTCAACGAATCACTAAGAATGGAGAGGCTGGGTATATGCACCAGGGGTGATATAGACAAGGCACTAAAGCTTGGCTATAACTGGCCAAAGGGCTTATTTGAAATATACGGCAGGGACTTCACTGCAACGGATGTGGTGAATACGCTTAGGAGGATGAGCGACTTGATCCCAGACCTAAGGGAGTTCTATGAACCAGACCCGGCACTACTAAATGAGGCTAAGTGATCGTTGGCCCTAAACAGAGTCAAAATTGTAACCCATCACGCGTTTATATCCCTTTCATCCCTAACCACTGTAGGATTAACGTGGGCGTTTCCTCCCAGGTACTTAACCGCCAGATTAATTATGAATTGGGCGGAATTAACTAGCCTATCTTCATCGATGCCGGGCACTCCAGCGGTTACGATTAAGACATTCCTCGTCTCAGGCCTCATCTTGGTGGTCTCGGAATCCCTATAGGGATACACATGCAGTATTAGGCCATCCACCGTCGAGAGTATGATCTGGTTGCTGGTTAAGGATTTCCGTGGTGAGCCGATTGGGTTGAAGACCTCGCCATCCCTGGCATAACTAATGACCAAGTCTCTACCACCAAAACTATCGATGTCGTAAAGCCCAATGGGCACGAGGTACTTTATACTCGCCGCATTACCAATATCAACCATTGGGTTGATCCTCGGCAAATCCTCACCCCTAAGAACCCTCCTAAGCAAAGCCTCCTGGGCAGGCCTCTGCTTTGTCGGGTCTATACCAAGCTCGTGCCAGTAGAAGTCCCTGTAATACCTGATGATTGGGTCATCCTTGAGACTATCAAGGCTATACCTAGACCTAACTTCCCTGACCGTATCATCAATCACACTCAACAACCCACCCGGGTACTCGCTGTTCCTAACATTACGAACAACGCCCACGCCAACGAAGACCTTACCCCTGAGCCTAACATCTATCGAGAATCTCACAGAAAACATGCGGGTACATTAATATTAAGTTTTACCGGTGAAGTCAGCTCTGGTGCCACTCCTCACTACTCAGAAATACCAGTCATCATCACCATAAATTCATTGGTCAAGGAAGCTTTTAATACCTACCTCAACGCATTAAATGCGGTGATGACCACCTCGACCCCTGAACAGTGAAGAATGGTATTACGACTGATCAAGCCCAATACTCAACAAGGCTAACCTTACGCCTAACCACGGCGCCACAATTAGGGCACTGAAGCAACTCCCCACTCTTCCACTTTAACGGATGGCCACACCTAGGGCACTTGGCATAAACCACGCCAAGCTGCGCATCCCTTAAAGTCAATGTGTAAGGTGGGTCCTTCGATATCACCCTGGCCCTAACTATATCGCCAATGCCGAGAACCTCACTGGCACTGCCGTTCCTCCCATTCAACAGTTGAGATGGCGGTATTATACCCGTCGCGTCATCCTTTAGCACTGTCCTGCTACCATTATTCTCAACACCGATTATCTTCACAATGACGACCCTATCATTTGGTATCGCCACAACCTTACCATAAACAACATCGTTCACCCTCAACAACAAATTACTACCCCTTATGGGTTTAACACTGATCACATGCTCCTTATCATTACGTATGACCACCCCCATGACCTGAGCCCTTAATTTACCATCCACACCAACCTCCACGTTCTCCCCAGGCAGGTATTCCTCAGCAATACCAACAACATCTCCTGGAACAACAACCTCCTTACTCATGGCTCATCCACCACCCAAACCCTGACTTACAGTCCTTGACTAGTGAGCACGAAACCCTTTATAAACCTATACCCTAAGAACCATTGTGGCCAAGATACTCGTAACAAACGACGACGGTATATACAGCCCAGGGCTCAGGATGCTGTATGAATACGTAAAGGACCTAGGCGAGGTATATGTCGTTGCACCGGAGACCCCCAAATCGGCCTCCGGCCTCGGCATAACGCTTCACAAGCCTCTTAGGGTCTCGGTGATGGACCTATGCGGCTTTAAGGTATATGCGACATCCGGTACGCCCTCCGACACGATATACTTAGCGGCCTTGGAAATAACGGGTAATGTCGACCTCGTCCTCTCGGGTATAAACATTGGTGATAACACGTCAATGCAGGTAATACTATCGTCAGGAACCCTCGGCGCCGCATTCCAGGCGGCACTGCTTGGTATCCCGGCCATTGCGTACTCGGTCGATGTTGAGAGTGGTGATGAGCTTGAGGGTAATGAGGAGCTTGAGCCTGTGCTTAGGGCTGTGGTTAGGGAGTCGGTTATGTTCGTGCTTAGGCACGGAATGCCCAGGGGCGTTGATGTAATTAGCATAAACTTCCCAAGGACTATTAGTAGGGACATTAAGGTTAAGCTTGTTAGGGCTTCGAAGCTTAAGTTCTCCGAGAAGATCGACGTTAGGGTCGACCCACGTGGAGGTAAGTACTACTGGTTGTTTGGTTCATTGATTGAACCTGAGGAGAATACGGACACCTACGTAGTGCATAGGGAGGGCAATATCGCGCTTACGCCGCTGACCCTGGACATGAATGCCATGGGCCCGCGGCAGGAGGTCGGCATGGACAGCCTCAATAGGCTTGTTAATGCGCTAAATACGGCATTACCGCGCTTCTGAGGTTAAGGGAAATAGAACTTATATAGGTCAGTTTATTGCCGTTGATTTGGTATGAACGGGCATCAAATACTATATTTCGATGAGGTAAAGAGGGGTAATTACGTGGTGTTTGTAAATCACGTACTTGAGCAAATACCGGTGGCCTATAGGGTGGGTGCGGTCGACATAGAGGTGCTCAATAAGTATAGGGATGAGTTGCTTGGCATTGCCGATGAGTTGGGTGAGACCTACTGTACGGCTATGTCGACGACGAATACGGACTTCTTTAAGGGAGGTAATTGTGTGGAATTTGTTAAGCAGTATTGGCGTGATTTCATCACTGGCATTGATAGGAATGAGCATTGGGTCAGCATGGTCATGTACATGCTCAAGCTATTTAGCGCTAATGTGGGTGTAACCGCACTGGTAACCTTGCCAATACAATTGAGTTCATTGGCTGTATCAATAATTAGCGGTGAGAACAAGCCGGTGACTCAGTTGGTGAGTGCCCTTGGAAAGCTCTCAGCGCTGACGACAGCCTTCTATGCAGAGGCACTGGTTCACTTACTGACGGAAAACGTTGGGGTGCCGCTAAGCGCCTACATGATGCTTGCGGGAGGGCTTGTAAATGAG
Source organism: Vulcanisaeta souniana JCM 11219 (assembly GCF_026000775.1). GTDB lineage: Archaea > Thermoproteota > Thermoprotei > Thermoproteales > Thermocladiaceae > Vulcanisaeta > Vulcanisaeta souniana. The sequence goes on from NZ_AP026830.1 coordinate 2,175,069, forward strand.
TTACTGAAGGTCTATGGTAATGTCATTGCGTGAAATTTTTAAATACTCAATAAATCCTATGACTGGGTGTCCGTTATTGATTCACGTTTTACTCTGGAGACTCAGTTCGATGTAAAAAGGATTGAGGAGTTTGTTAGGCAGTATTGGCGTGAGGCGAACATTGAGGGTAAGTGGCATGAAGGACCTGCGAATGCCGGCAAGTGGTTTACTTTTCTTGAGGGTCCGCCAACTACTAATGGTTTTCCGCATGTTGGTCATATTAGGGGTAGGACGTATAAGGACGTTGTCCTCAAGTACCATAGGCTACTTGGTTATAGGGTTTGGGCCCAGGGTGGTTGGGATGAGCAGGGGTTGCCCGTGGAGATCGAGGTTGAGAAGAAGCTTGGGCTCAGGACTAAGAAGGATATTGAGAAGGTGGGTTATGAGAAGTTCAGCCTTGAGTGTAACTCACTGGTTGATTACTACCTTGAGAGGTGGAGGGAGATTGGCACGAGAAGGCTTGGCCTATGGCTTGACCTGGAAAGGGCCTATGAGACTAGGAGACCTTACTACATAGAGCATGTTTGGGCCTTCCTAAAGAATGCCTGGAAAAAGGGGCTTTTATTCGAGGATTATAGGGTATTACCATTCTGCCCAAGGTGTGAAACGGCGCTCAGTGATGCTGAGGTTGACCAGGGTTATGAGGATAGGGAGGACCCATCAATATTCGTTAAGTTCCCCGTTGAGGGAGCAAGTAATACCTACTTGGTTATTTGGACGACAACGCCCTGGACCCTTGTTGATAATGAGGCCGTGGCCGTTAATCCCAATTTTAACTACGCATTGGTTAAGGTCAATGTTAATAACACCACGGAGTACCTATGGCTCGCCGAGCCCCTTGTACCCAAGTTGATGGAGAAATTCGGAATTAAGGATTATGAAATTGTTAGGGTTGTTAAGGGTTCAGAATTGGCTGGGACTAGGTATAGGCACATATACATGGAGAGAGTGCCAATACATGCAAGTCACATTGATAAGGCTCATTACGTGGTCTTGGCTGACTTCGTGACCCTTGAGGACGGTACTGGTTTAGTTCACATAGCCCCTGCTCACGGTCCTGAGGACTTTGAGGTAGCTAAGAAGTATGGTTTGCCTGTGACGAATTCCGTGGAAATAAACGGTATATTCAATGAAAACGGCGGTGGATTCCGTGGTAAGTACTGGCTCGACGTGTCCCAAGAAGTCATGGATGATTTAAAGAATAGGGGTTTGCTCCTTCGTCATGAGACCATAGTGCACGCCTACCCACACTGCTGGAGGTGCGGTACACCACTGATCTATAGGTCTGATAGGCAGTGGTTCATTAGGGTGTCCGCATACAGGGATAAGCTGGTTGAGGAGCTTAAGAAGGTGAAGATACATCCCGACTTCCTGAGGGATAGGTTCGATAATTGGGTTGCGAATGCCAGGGATTGGACGATATCGAGAAGTAGGGTTTGGGGTACGCCACTACCTATATGGCGTTGCAAGGATGATCCAGGCAAGGTCTTGGTCATAGGCTCAATGGATGAGTTGAGGAAGTATGCAAAGTTCATACCCAATGTGCCAAGTGAGATGCTTGTTCATAGGCCTTGGGTTGACATGGTAAGGATAGAAACCGAGGACTGCAGGGAGTGGGTTAGGGAACCCTTCGTTGTTGATGTTTGGATGGACAGTGGCGTGGCATGGATAGCCAGTGTTGATGGTCTCAGGAATAAGGAGTTGTTTGATAGGTTGTACCCATATGACTGGGTTACAGAGGCGATAGACCAGACGAGGGGTTGGTTCTACTCATTACTGGTGACCTCGGTGCTATGGATGGGTAGGGCGCCGTATAAGTCCATATTGATCAGTGGCCATGTTGTTGATAAGTATGGACAGAAGATGAGTAAGTCCAAGGGTAATGTGATTTGGGCCGAGGATCTATTCAATAAGTGGGGTGCTGACCCAACGAGACTTTACCTACTGATTAAGTCAGCCCCCTGGGATACAATGTCCGTTGACCCTGATGAAATAGCCGAGACAAGGAGCGTACTATCGATACTGTGGAATGTGGTTAAATTTGCAGATACCTACATGGCGCTCGATAAGTTTGATCCAGCTGTGCATAGACTTGAGGAGTTAATGGGTAGGGGATTGATTGAGGATAGGTGGATGCTCAGTAGGTTCCATAGTAGGTTGCGTAGGTTCATTAGTTATATGAATAACATGGAGTTGCATATGGCGGCTAGGGAATGGGTCAACTTGGTGGTTGATGACTTGAGTCATGGCTATATTAGGTTGATTAGGCGTAGGGTTTGGACTGAGGAGAGTAGGGAGGATAAGTACGTAGCCTATGCAGTGCTGTATAGGGTCATTAAGGGTGCATTGATAATGGGCTCTGCGCTTGTGCCCCATGTAACTGAGTATCTGTGGAATGCTTTCATAAGGAAGTTCGAGAGGGAGGAAGCAATAAGTGTGCATTTAATGTCAATACCGAGGGTAAGCGAGGAGTACATTGATGAGAAGCTAGAGGGTGCCTTCGAACTGTTATTTGCCTTGTTCTCAGACATTGCTGAAATGAGGAATAGGATTAAGGTGAAGTTGAGGTGGCCATTGGCAAGGGCCATGGTTAAGGTTGAGGGAGGAGACCAAGGCATGCTGGGACAGGTAAAGCACTTACTTGAGTACCTGGCTAATGTTAAGGAGGTTCAGTTTGTCGGCGACTTAGGTCAATGCAATGAGAATGAGTATGTTAGGGCTCAGGGTAAGGGTTATGAGATATGTCTTAGTAAGGTAATGGATAAGAGACTGTACTATGAGGCGTTGGCTAGGGAGGTAGTGAGGCGTATACAGACCATGAGGGCCAAGGCAAACCTTAGGGTTGATGAGAGGATTAGGGTTTACGTGAGTACAGGGAGTAACGATTTGCTCACTGCAATAAGTGAGTTTAGGGATTACATAATGAATGAGGTTAGGGCTGTGGATATAGTGAGCAATAGGGCGTCAACCAATGCCCTTACAATGGATTGGGATATTGAAGACATGAGGGTTCAGATAGGGATAGAACGCATACCCTAATGATCATTCAAAACGCCCATATTAACTAAGTGCTTAAGTGCTCTTCTCACGATTCTCCTGATTATTACCCTGCCCTTAAAGGAACCGAACAACTTAATTGCTGCCCTACGAATACTACCCTCATTGATTAATTCCTGGAGTATCCTCCTCTCCTCCTCGTTCATGGGCACGTTATACCTAAGCGCAAACCTGGCAATATCAACTGGGCTAAGCCCAACGGAGTCATCATCCCTATACCCAATCATTCTGGTGACCTCGAGCATTAGTATTGTGACCCAATCGTCATCGGAAACATCGTCGTAAATTCTCCTCAATTCATCAATTAAGACTTGCCTACTCGTAAAACCATCCATAACAGCATCATCATCAGTCAGGTCGGAAATCCTCTTATACGAGACATTCACAATCCTAGCCTTCGCAACCACAGCACCACCACTATGTATAAAGACCTCCCTATACCTAGGCCTAACGATACCCAGCCTAATCGTTGTGAATCTACCGTTGCTGAGTTTATCCAGGTACTTCGACTTAAGCATTAGGTGTCTACCTAGGTAAACGACCCTACGCATTTATGGTGAGTGAGAGAGGAGGTGTTTTAAAAGGGTTTATCCGCGGTATAGCGCGTATGAAGCTTGATGGTGTTGTTAAGTACGCAAATGTCGTCTATGCGGGATTAATGATAGGGTTGGCGGCATACATAGCTATTCTAATAAAGCATGGTTATACCTTTGTTCCAGTATCACCGCAAAATGTCACCAGCGTTTCCCAACTGTTTGCATCAGGTGCCTTGGGTCCATTGGCGCTGGGGTTAATACCCTGGGTGTTGATGGTAATGATAATCGCGACAGTATTTATAGTCCTGCTAAACATGGTTTATGAAAACAGCCTAAAGCCAGTGAGTAGAGAGGTAAAGAGGAAAAGAGAGGAGCCAAAGAGTAAGGGAAAGAATAAGAATAAGTAGGATCCTTATGAACAGGATGATTTTATCCCTAACCTAATTCCGTTTCAGTTAGTCTACGCTTCACTGCCCTATCGAAAACCACCCAGTTCCTATACCACTCCTCATTGGCCTTCTTAAGTTCCGTAAGTATCGCCTTGGTTAGGTCCTTGGCGGTTACCTTATCTACATCCATGAATTGACACTCAACCTTCCTGGCTATCCTCCTGGCCGCGTCTATTGGTGCGCCGGCCTTGAGAATGCTGACCACGATCTTCTCAATTACAAAGTTCTCCTCAGAGCCGTCTCTCTTAATGACCCTGTTAACCATTAACCACTACTAGAGAGCCGCCTAAAATTGCTTTCTCTCGTTGATAGACAATGCATGCTACTACTTCTATGCGCGTCTACTGCTGGATAGTAGGGATTCAAGTCTATTAATATACAGGACCTTCTCAACTTCCTCGTAATTATCATTAACCCTGATCATGCCAAGCCTAATGTGGCTGATTGCATTCTCGTAGTTAAAGGTCCTGGGTATTGATATTACCGCCTTGCCTGTATTATAGTAGATTCTTCGTAGCATACCCAGCGATAGTAGGTAATGGTTCTCATCCTCCAGGGCGATCAATAAGCCTCTCTCCCAATTCATGGGTAGTACCGCCACACTGACACCGCCTAGGCTCCTGGCATGAAACTCCTTGGTGTTGCCTATGGCTATGGCCACGTTACCCCATTGCTCAACATAATACAAAGGCAGGTTGAGGCTCCTCCTGATTAGGCGAAGCATGGATCTATCGTAGGTTAACCCACTGTATAGTGGTAGGTTTATGATTGGTTTCTCCCTGAGGTTTATGCTTAGATCCCTTGATGGCATTAGATACTTACTATAACCCATCTCCCTACGTATCTTCCTATCATCTCTATCCCTAATCCTGGCATTGGGTGATGACGGTATTATAATGGGGTTCTCAACGATCCCGGTCAACTTATTGATTAATTCATCAACTTCATTACCCCGCTTAATAACAACCACGTAATTAGCGTTCACCCTTCTAATGATCTCAAGCTTGAACCCTATGGCCGTTGTATCGGAGATCCATCCATCGGTATTTATTATCACGGTGTCGACACCGTAATTCTGCCTAAGATCATTAACCAACTTAGTGATGGAGTTCAATACGTAATTCCAAACATGCTCTATACTCGTTGTCTTAACAAAGACTGACTTCAAACCCCTTAACTGGGTTAGGTGGGTTATGAGATTGTCTGCAACGGCCGATGAAATCGTGGTTGGCGGCCCAATGTCATTCTGACCTGGGTCTCCATCAATTACACCTACCTTGAGTCCTTCTCTTACGCCCTTATTAACGAGTATCGTGGTTACGGTGGTCTTACCAACATCCATTGCACCAAGCACCACTACTATGGAGTTCCTAAGCGGTATTGCAGCCAAGGCCCTATCCCAAACATCTATAACTTCGTCATCGCCGCTTATTCGTTCGAGGTTACCCTCTGGACCAAGTACGACCTCTATCTTGCCATTACCTAATGACTTTGCTATTATCCTCCTGCCCCTCATTACGGTAAATGCGCTCCCTGGCCCGTATTCAACACCCAATACATACAACTTGCCATCAATTACCTTTATGTTGGCGGGTCCATCAATGCTCAGGAACTCGCTGGGTCCCACTGTGTGTATTTCCACGATGTAATTATTATTTACGTAATTATTTAAGCTTGATTATTCAATGGGTCTCTTCCTAGTATAGTGATAGGTCCCTAAAGTCGTACGGTATTGGCATTCCCTTCTTCTTGAGTTCATCGTATTTACTTGCCAGGAATTCCTCGAGTATTGGGCATCCTTCGTATTTGCCCTCCCTTGGGCACTTGTGGTCTTCCGTATTGAATAGGATGAAGCAGTCACTGGATCTCGTATCGTAATATGGGCACTTCTTGTAGTAGTCCTTCATTGACCTTATTATCCTAATGACCCATCGCTGCTTTGGGTCCTTTATTTCTCGCTTCAGTTCGTATTCATTTAAGTCTTCCTCATCCGAATAACCATACTTCACTAGAATCACCCTCTCGAGTCGACTAAGGCGTAGTTGTGCAAGGATATTAATACCTTTCTCCTCCTGCACCTTATTGCGCGCCTTATTTTACGTATCGTACATTCAACTTAGAAAATGCCTATAGCACTAAAAATTTAAAGCTCAATAGGGATGTCTGAACTGAATGGCAACAGGCAAGGACTTGATGGTATTACTTCCGCGACTATCAGACTTGGTTAAGAGGGAAGAGGTTCAGGTCAACAAGATGATTGCCGATGCAATAAGGACTAAGGGCGTTAAGAAAATCCTCACTGAGCTTGAGGGTGAGCTTAAGGGATTAAATGAAATAGCTATGGATGTACTGAGTAGCCTCGCCGTAGGTAGGCACATCCTCATAATGGGTCCCGTGGGCATAGGAAAAACCACCCTGGCAGAATCACTATCAGAGATACTGCACATATCGGAGCCTCCATACATTGAGGTGGCGTGTCACAGTCATATGACCGCGACGGAGTTAACGGGTGACATTGATATAGCCGTTGCACTACAGGCAGGCCTTGACCATCCACTAGCCTATATACCAGGTCCTTTAGTGATGGCTCACGGCGGTATACTAATACTTGATGAAATAAATAGGTTGAACCCCTACAGCCAAGCAGCACTGCTTCAGGTTCTTCAAGAGCACTACGTGTTCATTAGGGGTTTCAAGATAAGAAGTGATTTCCTAGTGGTAGCCACATCAAACCCAGCCGAGTACTCAGGTGTTTATGAGCTCAGTGAGGCGTTGGCGGATAGGATGAAGGTTGTGGAAATACCATACCCAGACAAGGACCTCCTCAAGTCAATACTATCCTGGAAGAGCAGCCTATACATGGAGCACCTAGGCCTTAAGGCGCCAGATGCCATGACTGAGGTCACCGCCACATTCATGACCTTGGTCTCCCAGGACAGCAATATAGAGGTTGGCCCGAGCATTAGGTCAGCCATTTACGCAATAACCACGGCCATGTCTAGGGCCTGGCTTGAGGGTAGGGAAGTTTCACTGAACGACTTGAAGAAGGAGATCATTAGTAACATGGTTAATGTGGTGCGTGGTAACTTCGCAAACGAGGTAGAGAAGAGGGACTACCTCTCCCGTAAGTTTGACGAAGCAGTGATGATGTACAGGAGGTACTCAAGGAAGTGATTACCATGGGTGGTTAAATGGGTAAGTTATTTAATACAGCGTGTGATTAATTACAACCGGGGTTAGGACTTGAGCGAGAGCATTGACCCAGCGCAGGTGATAACCAAGGTCCTTAGTAGGGTTTATGAGTATTTACAGGCAGATTCAAGGGTTGTTAGGCCGGGTTCAGTGAGGAGTTTCGAGGCGGCGGCCAGCGATATAATGATGAGGATACTACTTGAGGGCGGTGTTGATTATGATAAGTTTAAGGAGACCGTCACCAGGATTGGCATTGAGAACCTATACTTATCAGTGGAAACTTCTAACCCTGACGATAAGAAGAGGGTCCTAGAGGAGGTCTTTGAGAGGGCCTTTGAGGATGTTGAGAGGAAGCATGGTGAGTCCGAGGAGGAACAAACAATACAACAAGTCGCTGGTTTTAATGCGGGTAATGAGGGCGAGTCCAGTGAGGGCGAGAATACTGAGGAGAGTAATGAGGGAAGCACCAGTAATATTGGTGGTGGTTTTGGCACGGAGTATAGCACGGAGGAAAACCAGGAGTTTATGGCCAGTAGGACAATGATTACCAACGTTGATGAGCATAGTAAGGATGCTAAGCTTGATTCGATAATATCCACGATATATGAAATATTGTATGGCGGTGTTGGTACTGTGAACTTTCTAAACCTTGCCCAGTTAATAAACATGTTCATAGATCCATACTCTAACATTGTGGAGAAGAGCAAGGTTTTGAGGAAAATGGAGCCCTACCTAAGGAATTACGGGCTTCTACCCACGGACCTCAGGAGAAGCAGGGATGGTGAGAAGATGTTCGAGGCCCTGAGGAATGTAGTTAGAAATGCCATGAGCGGTATGGGGCAGGTCAAGATTGTTAAGTTTACTGACATTGATAAGTACCCAACATACGTGGTTAGTGTCAGGGAGTATAAGGTTGGTGATAATTACTTCGACGTGGATCTCCAGAGGACCGCCATGAACCTAAGCAGGAAAACAATGATGCATAAGGTCTTCACGAACAAGGACATTGTGGTGAAGGAGTATGCTAACGTCAAGACAATAGACATTGTACTATGCCTCGATGTTTCAGGCAGCATGAGGGAACTCAGTAATGGTATGCCCAAGATAGAGATTGCCAAGGATGCCGTGACCCAATACATACAATTCCTCTCCAAAGCTAATGACAGGCTGGCAATGGTTCTCTTTAATTTCAGGGCTGATGTATTATGGGGACTGCACCAAGTTAGGAGGTATTGGCAGCAGATGAATTACATGCTTAAGTACGTATATGCTGGTGGCGGTACAAACCTGGCAAATGCCCTGGAGAGATCCAGGGACGTGCTAACCAGGTCAAGGAGTAATTCCAAGCACGTGATCTGCGTCACTGACGGCAGGACGGTGAACTCAAGTATGTGCATTAAGGAGGCCGTTAAACTTAGGAGGAGTGGCACGACAATATCCACCATAGCCATTGGTGAAAATAGTGATGACGAACTACTAATGAGGTTATCCAAGATAGGTGGTGGATTGTTTATTAAGATAAGTAGCATTCACGACCTAGGCAAGGCGCTAATAATGGACAAACTACATAGCATATGAACCCGCTAATTACTAAATCAGTTAATCGTACAATTAGGACAATGGAGTTTTAGGTGCGGTGTAGCACCATTCAAGGTGCAATTGCGATCAGGCTTAAAATGGGTCTCAATGGTGCGATTTTAATGATTAGTTTTGCCGCAAAGCACAGTAATGGGTAGTGCACTATACCCTTGTAATATGGCAAGCCCTAAACCTAATTTCTTTATATACCAGAATGGAAGATTAATACTTGGTGAGCCTTGAGGTGCTTAGGTGCTTTAATGATTACGTAAATTTTATCGTTAAGTACCCATTTAGTAAGGAGGGTCTTGCGAGGTTCAGGGAAATAACAAGCGAGAGGGGTATCTACATAAATGACTTGGCTAACTCAGTAATGGGTAGGCAACTACTGCAGAGGGCCTATGAGATACTCAGTGAGGCCGTGCTTAAGGGGTCAATAACTGACGACCCGGACCTGGGGGATGACGAGTTACTTGCCCACTACGTGGCGGTAGCCCTGGCGGCGCACCTCGATAGATCCCTATGGAGAAGATTCGCAGATGTTGAGAGTAAGAGGTTCTCCAGCAAGTTGGCGCTTGAGGACCCGGACTGCATAACGTATGTTGCTAGGGAATTCGGTATCAACACCGTGAGGTTGAGGGATCTCGATATTTATGACGAGAACCTGGCCCTAACCTTCGACGTCGGCGTCAGGGTTTGGGATTACTTAAGATATATGCCAAGGAATGACCCATACTGGAAACTCGTAAATAGATACCTACTCAAAGGTTGGGTTTTGGTTACGTATAAGGACCTGGTTAGGCTAATTGAGGAGGTGGTTGAGAAGAAGGTCCTTGAGTTCATAATTAAGGCGTCGGAGAATGCTGATGAGACGAAGCAATTAGTTGATGCGTTGGGCGGCATGAGGGAACTCATGGAGTATAGAACCAAGTCAGTGAGTAAGTTTAGGGTTCAAGTGAGTGGGTTAACGCCTCCCTGCATGGAGGCAATAATCAATGAAATAAAGTCTGGTGGTAACCCAAGTCACCAGGCCAGGTTTGCGGTGGCTGCCTACATGCTTAGGAGGTGCCATGACCTAGAGGGCAAGCCAATGGAGGACTGTGTCGAGGACGTGGTTAACCTATTCAAGTCCGTGACCGACTTCGATGAGAAAGTAACCAGGTATCAAGTGGAGCACATTGCAGGCCTTAGGGGCGGGCATAAGTTCTACATGCCTCCATCCTGCCAGGAAATGAACAGCCTAGGCCTATGCCCAACAAACCTGGGTTGTGGTGTTAAGAATCCACTACAGTACACGGTTAAGGCGATTAGGAAGTTCCAATCAATGCAGCAAGCGCAGGGTTAAGCATACATTGTGGTTCCTTCGCCCTGTTTCTGCTGTGGTTGAGGAACAATGGGCATTGCCGGCGGTATACCTAGCTCCTTGAGGAGTAGGTTTACCTCGAAGAATACGTATTGCCCAATCATCATTTGAATTGCTTGTGATGGTTTACCTGAATTCACGGACTTAGCCAACTCCTCGACCTGCCTTGGTTCGCCTTGAATTATCAACGCGCCTCTTATTGATATGCTGACGATTGATGGGTTTGAATTGGCGGCTAGGGAGAACGGTATTTCCACAATGTCGTTTCTCAGCGTTGCGTTGGGCCCTATTACTAGGTTTACGTTGAACGCCACCTGGGTCTGTGGCGGTATCAACTGAAGTCTCTCGGCGTGTAGGTAATCAAACCTTATGCCCACAGCCTTAAAGCCTGGAGTCGACATACTCTGCAAAATACTTAAATTTACATGGTATTTTAAAGTCTACGCATGACGAATAATCAATTGAGGGAAACCTTGGAATTAATAAAAAAAGCCTTAGTAAAGGTCGGCACGGAATTGAGCAAGAGAGGCATTGACTTCATGCTCATTGGAAGCGCGGTGCTACCCCTGCTCTACGGCGTTAATTGGAATGTCCATGACATAGACATATTCATAATAAACAAGTCAACTGTGACAGAGCCGGAGCTCTTTGAAGAAATAGCAAAGGATAATGATTGGGATGTGGGCATGGACATGAACGGCATGATGTACTACGAAGTACTAGTAGACGCGCAGGTGGTAAGGGTGGACCTAATGGAGAACCTGCTAGACATATACATACCTGAGGCCATGATAAGTAAATCTCTGAGGATCAAAGTAAATGGACTAGAAATAAGAAGCATAAGACTGGAGGACTTACTTGTGCTCAAGGCAAGGGAGGCCAGTGAGGAAGGCGATGAATTTCTATCAAGGATTGCAGAAATGCTGGCGGATCCAGAGAGCAAACTAAACATAGATAGGAAGTACCTAAGGGAAGCCATTAATTATTACCCAGATGACAAGGATGCCATAGAAAGAAGGCTCGAGAAATCCGGAATTTACCTTGAATAAATCATTTAATGTGTTCAACGGCATACACGTAGATACCGTCAAGAACACCCGGACCGCCCTCACGGCCATGCGGACTAATCCTCTCCTCGCCCCTCAACGTAGTAGCCAACTCAACGGCAGCAGCAAACTGACTAACAGTCTCCTTATCAATACCCTCCACAACAATATCATCCTTAGTAGTCGACACCTTAATACCCTTGGGTATGTTAAGGGTTATCTTCGACCTCCTACCCATGAAATTCTCGATGATCAATTGATTACCCTGAACCTTGGCATTCATTGGAAAGTGGGAAAACACGATCTTAAGCTTATACCTCCAACCCTTTGTAACACCAAGAATCATGTTCCTAATGTGACCAGCCACAGTACCAACAACAGCCTTCTCACTCCTACCAGCGAAGTAGGACTCAACAATAACTGAACCATCGGCAGACCTTATAATAACCGGTATGTTACCGAAGTCTCTTTCCAAGGTGCCCAATGGACCCTTAACAACAACCCTACTGCCACTAACATCAACCTTAACACCCTCCGGAACCTCCACCTCCTCAAAAACATATGGCTGCCTAGCCATGACGAAAACCATGGCGCAAACCCCTATTAAAGCGTTTTTGCCCTACAACGCCCATAACTGCTTTGGAAGTTTATGATCAGCTAGGTTTAAAAACTGATCATTCAATTTATTAATATAATGATCAATTCTAAAACAACGAATAAAGGCCAAACAAGCGCAATCGAGATAGCAATAATAATACCAGCGATAATAATCGCAATAATAGTATTCATAGCCCTAATACCAAACTACTCCTACTCCGCAGGCTCCGAGGTAAACACTTTCCAACTAAACGCCATAGCGCAATCACTACTCCAATACATTGTCACAAACCCAGGAAACCCACAAAACTGGGGCCTAAACGCAAGCCAACTGGCCGCCTTCGGACTAGCCCAACCAAACCAACCATACAACCTAGACCCATTCAAGGTACTAGCCCTAACCTACTGGGACTACCAAAACGGAATAAACCCACTACCACCACCATCAGGAACAACAGCAATATGCCAAATACCGCAATCAAATAGCGGCTTCTTTGGCTACTTAAATAGTCTCAACATTACAAGCCTATACATAACGGATTACTTCATGATAATACCGACTACCCTATCAAAGGCATCCCTCAATTACAACAACGTAAAGGAAATGCTGGGCCTAGGCAACAACTACGACTTCAAACTAATGATATACCCCGTGTTCAACGTAACAGTAACAAACAACACATCAACAAACACAGTAACCGTACAAGTGACCAGGTTCAACACAAAACCACAACAACCAGTACCCAACGCAACAGTACAAATAACATACACAATTATGTATTACAGCACCACAAGCGGTAACAAATTTAGTTTCGCAATATGCGCGGGTACATCGCCTCCAGAGACCACCAACAATAACGGAATAGCCACCTTCAACATGGCAACCCTAAGCTGCACAAGCACGACTGGCAACCTAACCGTGAACCACCCATACATAAGCAACGCATCGAGTATATACATAGACGCATACGCAGGCATAAGCGGGATTGGAGATCACGGCTACTTAATATGGCCGAATAACATAACAATACCACTACTAATGGTAATGATACTACCCAACAACACAAACATGAACTCAATACTCTTCATAGACCCAAGCGCCCTCAACACAACCTGCCTAGAAATCATCTACAACAACACTGGGAAAAAATCGCTTGGACTAAGGGTAATGGCAATATATAAATCGGTCTATGGTTATGTGTTCCAAGAAACAAACTATTCCCTGAATCCAGCAAATGGTAATAGCCAGCAATCACGTCCAGTACCCTGCACGGCTACATATCCAAGTAACGGTAACCCAAATAGCGGCCAAAAGAGCTCGGTTTGCTACTGGAATGTGCCGAGTTCACCGATGTTTCTCATAGTCACAGTCTACAGAAATTCCCAGGGACAGACAGGCAGTATACCTAAGTCGCAAATCCTTGTAATACCCTACGGAATATCACCACAATTCTACCTAAGCAACAGAATCATAGTCTTCGGGAAATCAATAAAGAACGCCCCAGTGGGCACGGCAACATCCCTAGTCTACATAGAGGACTCAGCCTATTACGTAACACTGTACCTATACTACGGAGGAAACGTCTTCGGCCCAATGGGGTGATGGGCATGACTAGCATTAACAAGAGGGGTCAGGGACTACTAATCATTGCAATACTCCTAGTACTCCTCGTACTCGTGGTAGCTCTCATATATAGGGAATTCACCATGACCCCAGCATACATATACCAAAGGAGTGTGTACTATGCCCTTAAGTACGACCCGCAGGTAATCGTTGAACAATTAATACAGGTAATGAACGCCGTGGTAACGGGCTACGCAATTAACTATAGTCAATTCCTAATGAATGAGGGAATCACCTTATACCTACACGCACTAACCTCCATGCCAGTATCCTACTCGCTCTCAAACGTGATTGAATCGCAACTAAAACTAATGATAAACAGCATATATACACCAACAGGACTAATAGTACCAGAGAACAACCTAAATGCAAGCATAGCTGCAGTGACCGGGTTCTATGGAGCCCTAGGAATACCCGGCATCAAATACGTATACTCAGGAGAAAACTCATCGCTAATACTGGCAAGTGCCCAACAGACCTACGACTTACCAAGCTTAGGAATACAACACCTAACACTAAACTACTCCATAAACCTAACAGCATCAACGGCGCCAAACGGCATCTGCAACATAAGCCCAAACACAATGACATACAACACAACGCTGGAGTGTATATTCAACTTTAAAACAAACACATACACATGCAACGGGCCCGGAATATACTCCACAGGACAAGCCAACTCACTATGGGCGCCATCTTATCAAGCGTATCCAAGTCAGGAATATTATCAAAGCGACGTTGGTTGGGTAGTCTCCACAGGCACATACCCACTGGTGTTTGTATACCCAGTTGATGAACTCATGGGGCAAAATGGTTTCGTAATATCCGCGACCTTTAATGTAACGCAATCACAAAGCAACTACCTAGTGGGCATAAACTTCCTAACACCAACACCACCAACCAGCGGCACAGGCAACAACGGTTACACTATTTGCGTTATACCAAGTTCTCAGCCAAGCAATAATCAGTATAAATGCACTGTTAGCAGTACGGCAAGTTCAACAATAATAAATGTGACGGTAATAGTAACGCCAAATGAACCTATCAATTTAATTGGCGGTAGCGTTACCGGGACTGCCTCTATATACATTAATGGTAAAACTATAGGTTCACCAATAACGGTTTATTTACCTAACTTTCACTTAATACCGAATACGTTATTCGGTAACAATGCATATATGCTGAGCGGTTATGATTCAAATAGTAAGGTATATGTTGGTTCCTGGGTGGCGCTAATACTTAGCAATGCCGCGGTAGTAAATGCATCAATAAAGTACTTCAACAGCTATACACTACCTACGAACATACCAATTGAGGTATCCATAAACAACAAGCCAGCACTGGGCACAACACTTAGTGGATTAACCGTAACACCTACATTAGGGGCATTAAGCTTCAGCATCAACTACACCGTATGCAACATAACGAACAACGCAATAGTATTCAACGTACAAATGCCCTGGCCACCCACGGGCTACCCAACAACCCAGTACCTAGTACTCATTAACTACAGTAACATAATACTAGCACTAAATCCCTGGGCCAATCCACAGAACTCGGTAATTCCTCAGGGCTATTCAGCCACATCACTTTTGCCATATATGTCCTATGTGCTTAATGAATCAGGTAATGAATTAATCGTTAATACCTACTTTATAAATCTAGGAGTGCCGACATTGCTATCGATATATGGCTCAAACACTGGCCTATACATAACTAACATAATTAACAGATATGATTACGCGGCAATGGGCACAGTAATACCAATACCATCACTAAACATACTTAAGGTTAATAATGTATTCCCAATGCATGTTATGCCCATATTTACATTTAACGAGACACTGTACAACCTAGCCGCAGGGTACACGGTAATAAGCCAGGTAGTTCCACCAACGCAAACCGAAATAACCGGTTATGGTAGTACGAATAATTACCCAAGCGGACTTTATAATTGGGTCACTGAGTATGAGCATTTCCCCAACCAAACACTGCCCTACACATACTTCAACTACACAATACTTAACTGCTGGGGAACAACACAAAGTAATAATGAATACGTTAATTATAACCTTTACTACATATACGCAAATGGTCAGCTTCAATATAATGGCTATACACCTAGTCAATACCTACCATCATGTCAAGGCTCATATTGGTGATGCCTATGAATAAGTCACCCGTTAGACCTGTTCGTGGACAGGTGAGGATTATAGAGGCTATTGCAGCTACCATAATAGTGCTCATACTAGCGGCCCTACTTCCAATAATCTTCAATTCACCAACAACAACCCTAAGGAGTCAAGTGCAGACAAATACCGAGTGGTATGCTTACGACGCATTATTGACTGCCATTGATAACCCGCAGTTCACGTACTATGTGCAGCATGGTAACTGGAGCGCCGTTCAATCGCTCCTTAACACAATTATTGGTCCTCAGTATGATTGGTACATTGCAGTGGTCCCGTATAAGAACGTTGTGACTATAACATCGATAATAAATTACGGAAATTACACGTTGGTGCCACTAAGTATAATACCAAGCATTTATTATGCACCGCCGCTGGGCATACCAATACCCATGACGAGTACTAGCGTCTCGATGCTCTCAATAAACATTTATACAATAAACCCATTACTTGGCAGTGGATACTCAATAAATACAGGCGTGCCGCTTTCGAATGTAGCTTTCATACAATGTAAAAACCCACTTGAGGAAAACATAACTCAGTGTATTAAAAATGGTAATGTTAGGATGCTCAATTGGTGGCTTGAGTATTTTGATCCACGTACTGGCGTTGCCATTATTTGGTTAAATACCACTGGTAATGTTTACATGTTAGTGTCTAATAGCAGTACTCCCTATAATGTGCTGAGTAATTCCTATTGCCGGTCCTCATATTGCTACCCAATTGGTGGTGTTAGTAATTTAATGGGTTCCTCACTTAATACTTTGTACAATAATGCACCGCAGTTCATTAATTACTATACCCAACAATTACTTTCACAATGCTACTCAAGCAACAATGGTATGTATAGTGGTAGTAATTATCTAGCTGAAATAATGACAAGCGGTGGAGTGGTATCAGGACAACGCCTTAATTCACCAACAACGGCCATCTGTTCTCTACCGGTGGGCATCAGTATTAATAACGTCGCTGGGGTTAATGCTTACTTGATTGGTCAATCATTAGTGTCAATACCAGGTACTACATTTACCTTTGGTTTTAGTAATGTTGAGGTTGAGTTGAGCGTTTGTTTTGTTAATAATACATGCGTAAGTGATTATGCTGGGTCCATGGCTGGTGCCACATTCCCAATAAGTATTGGTAATGTGAATGTTATTGAGACTTATGGAAACACCCATGAGTATCTATCTCTAAGTATTAACGGTAACACCACGACATTACCTAGCTATTATTATGTATACCTACTCACTTTATCGATGTCTTTAAATCCAGCCAGATGTGGAATAAATATTAATGCGTCTATTTATGATCTAATCACAATGAGTAGCGAAGCTCTTTCATACTTCTATAACTTAACGAGCAATAATGGGCTTAGCTGCAGTAAATTAATGTCGAATCCAAACATAACCAGTATTAGCCTAATGATGATACCAAATAATTTGCTAATAGAGCAAAGTACACCGCAGAATCCAAATAATGGTATTTACTATGTTTATAATGCCACAACCATAGTCTATGACTTATGGGTAACACCAACGCCGACAACGGCTTACTACATGCCAATCAGAACCTCCTATAACTTTGCACTACTTGATAAGTACAACGTGATATCTCCGCAGTATAGAGAGAGGTTCTTCCTAAGCGGGTTTGCACCTACCGCCTCTGCTTATGCCATCATTCAGTTGCCCAATGGCACCTACTACCTGGTTTACCTGGGCTTAATGAGTGCGGCTAGTGGGTGATGGATATGTCCAGGGGCTTGAGTGAGACTATTAGTATGGTCATTATGATGGGTGTCGTGATTGCCCTGGGTCTTATATTCTACATAATTGTTGGAATTAACTTTGGTAAGGCATCAGCAAGTGTGTCAGTCTCGCAGGTTGAGACCTTATTCGATAACATAGCCACCGACCTGGACAGCGCTTTGTCTAGTCCAATGCCCTCTAACGTGCTTAGTTACCCGGTCTTTATGACGAATTACGGGACCTACAACGTTGCGCCATCTTTCTGTAATTTAACGATTAATGGAATAACTGTGTATAGTAGTGGCGGTGTAGTATTTGGTGTATCGCCGGGCTATGGCTCAATGCCCAGTGGTTACATTAACGTGCTCCTGGGGAATAGGAGCCTAATAGTGGCTAATGAGTCGAGTAATTTATTTAATGTGGTGTTCTATGGAGCTTCCACAGTCTCCGGCGTGACTTATGGCGAATTTATTGCGTTGTATCCTAGGGTTGTCGTGTTCACCATGAGTAATGGTCAGTATGAGTTGTTGGTGCCGGTGTTGATTGGTCGTTTTAATCCCAGCCTTAGTAATTTGCTTGTGTTTAATGTTACGTACCCAATCTCGGTTAATTACAACTATGACAGACCTGGGACATACGTCATTAATTACACATGCGGCGCCAGGAATGAATTGTTAAGTAGCGACGTTGTGCTTAATGGAAAAATTGAAATACTCCCTATGTACATATATGTGTATTATGGGTGATTGAATGAAGACTACGCCCAAGCCCATCCATACCCACTGGAGGCACGGACAAAGTGACGTATTGAGCACTGTTATCCTAATTGCCGTGATAATGGTCGTAAGTGCCATATTTATAGTCTTCTCCATGGTGCAATTTGGTAATGAGGTTTCTCAATCATCCATTGAGTACATTGCCTCGTTTCTCATAAATGTTGCAGATGATATTGATACATTCATGTTCGTTCCAGGCGCAATACTTACGTATCAATTACCGAATACAAATTATGGAACATATAATTTCGTAAACTCATTATGTAACGTATCCATTAACGCGGCTTCGAATAAGGTCATTAATGAAGTATCCGGCGGATTAGTATACGGTGTACCACCCACATATTTCTCATTGCCACCTGGGTTTAGTACGGTGTGGAGGGGTTCGACGTTTAATGGCATACCCGCATCATCACTAAACGACTTCTCATTGATCGTCAGCTACCAAACGCACGTCTTGATGGGTACATCAATGGCTGTTCTACAGTTTGGTTATGATAGCCTCAATGGTGCTGGCTATGGCACTTACTTGGTCATGGTTCCTAGGGTCATGGTTATAAATGGTACTGGACCTAGCGGGATTGGTTATGTGTACATACCAGTACTTAACCTAGTCAGTAATCAGGGTAGGGGTAAGTTAATCATTAGCATTCAGAACATTAGTTCTCAGTCAATAGTTCTTAAAAATGGTGGCGCATTGGAGATTAGCGAGGTTTGCTACTTCGGCAATGGCGTTAAGCCAATAAGCTCAAGCGCCGTTGTGGTTGGTAATACCGTGTACGTAACCATAGTTCAAATAGGTGTTGGCTTTGGGTGATGGGCATGGACACGCTGGCCTTTATAATAATGACCGTGGCCCTCATGGTTCTGGTTATAGCCTTCACCTGGTACATGAATTACTACATATCCATGAACCTGCTCAACACGGCAAATTACATAACTTCACTGGTAACGTCAGCGTTGAAGCATGAGACGGAGACCGCCATATCAATAGCCTCCTTCAGTGATGTTACTGGGAGTTTCAACTTCACTTTTATGCTGCCCACATCTTCATTCTCAACCCAGGGACTTGCCATAAACTACTACATAACCTTATACCCAAGGAGTGAAAGCAGCATGATAGAGCTTATGGCTAACATAACCGTGGCGGCAAGCCTAGGCCCCATAACGAGAGTAATGAGGACGACAACCCTACTCTACTCATCAACACAGCCATATAAAATTACCGCTTATAACTGCGTTAATAGAAATCGTCCAGTAAACTTAGTAAATTCCACATGGTTATATCAAGTGCCAGTGAATTTATCGAACTATAACTGTACCTGGAATAGCACTGATATTCAATCGGGCTATGCGGTAATAAGTATAAGCAAGGGTTAGTTGTTAATCCCGTGTTATTTCTTTTGGCTTTTGAACTTAAGGCCATTTAGTGCAGGTTATTTACTTGCACCGTAAGAATAATTTCATGATAATGCGGGTCCCAGGATTAGCTATAGTTGTAATTAATTATTGATGTTGGAAATACTACCCAGTGGCTGCTAGCTCAGGACTAACCGTGATTGGTATTGTGGAGTTAAAGCTTTAATTTACTAGGTGGTCTTGGTCGTTAATGCCAACATGTAGGCTTTGTGGTAAGACGTTTGACACAATGTCGGAGTTGTACATACACCTGCGTAGCGAGTGTGGTAAAATTCCCAGGACTAGGAAGTGCCCCGTGTGCGGTGGTAGGTATAGGTCGATTAGGTTTATGAAGCTTCACCTAATTAATGAGGCGCTCGTTGATGGTAGACACATGAGCTACCTAATTAGCACTTAGAGGCAGTATTAATTTTACTGCCATTTAATTTGTGGGTGTGGAGGTAACGAGGGTTATTAAAATACAATCGAGTTGCAGGGATTGCCTGGACACCGTATTGAGGACAATGTCGACACTAGATGGCATTCTACTTATGAAGTTCTTTAATAATGAGTTGGTGGTTACGTATGAAACGAGTAACGTGAGCTTCAGCGATATTGCTCAGCTGGTGCTTTCCCTTGGTATTGGGGTGTTGCTTAGGAAGGTCATAATGATAGTGGGCTCGAGGGGCATAGACATTGATGTCGTTAATTCGTCATTGGGTAGGATGGTTGATGGCGTTGTGGATCTACAATACGATCAAGCAACGGCGAGACTCACGGTAATAATGCACCCGGATACTGACATAAATGCTGTCATTAATGGTTTAGTTGGTTTGGGCGTTCCTATTCGTGAAGTGACGGTTGATGAGTTATCCCAAATATTAATAGCGCGTTCATAGTCATGGTGGTGTTGGTCTCACGAGGTCCGTGGGCAGGTTTAATTGTCTAGCCACCTTCGCAAGGTGCCTTAGGTAAATCGTTAACCCACTATCCCGCCTAGCCCTATCCACTATCGCCTGTACTATGTCAATTACTGTGTCGTATACCTCCTTATTCACTGGGTATGGGGATCCATCCTTACCGCCCAACGCGAAGGCATACCTCCTTGGGTCTATGTTGGCTGGGTCCTCCCAATCAACGGGATCCCTGTAGATCAATTCGGCTATTAATGCAAGTGCTAGCATGGTACTTGGGCCAAGGCCCCTGATTAGTAGTAGGTCCTTAAAGTCGTTGACATTCCTGGCTTGTCTAAGGGCGTCCTCATTTAATGAGGCTAGGTATGGCCTAAAGGAACCACTGAGGTATGGATTGTAGTACTTAGGTGGTTCTCTACCTAGGTACGTTAGTATTGTGGTGTTTCCCTTCATCATTGCCTTGATCACTGCCCAATCCCTAACCACCTTATTGGGGTCTTGATGCACGATGTCGAGCACGGCATTCCTGGCATCACCACTGGCCCTACTGACCATATTAAGAGCGTGGTTGCCCTTGACACCTACAATGCCAGTGTGTGGTTCGTTAACTAGGTCATTCTCCATCCAAATGTGGTACCTCCTGGCATACCTTATTTTCTCATTGAGTCCCTGCTGGATCACCGTCCACGTACCGTCAGAACCAACCAGCATCGCATGGTGGTAAAGCCTATACCCATCCTGCAATGCCGTGTTATCTATCTTGGCCGAGAGCCTTGACACAAACTTAAGCGAGTCTACATCCACATCCCAAGTCCTGCTTAGTTCATTAATCTCCGCAGGTGCATTAAGGGCATAAACTCCTTTACCGCCAACAACCCTGATGCCGACGTCCTTCTTTGAAAGAGCCTCCTTTAGTGCAGCAGTGGTTATCGTGGTACTACCGGAGGAGTCCCAATCCATGCCTATTATGTTATTAAATGCCTGGAAGAATAATGGGTTTGAGAATAACCTAATGGTGTCCTTAATCCCGTGCTTGTCAACAAGTAGTTCGGCAATTAGTCCGCTGAGTTTAACCATCCTACTGTAGAGCCATGGTGGTACGTGCCCGCCATGAAGCGGTAAATCAGCTATCCCGGAAACACCCACATTTCTACCTTAATAATACGGGATATAAAGTCCTTTCGTTCTTAATACAACACTGATTGACCCATGTCAGCTGTGAGGTTATACTTTTATGTACCACAGTGTTTTTTAATTGATGGATTTCGGTTTCACTAGGGAGGAGTCGCTGTTCAGGGATTCGGTTAAGGAGTTCGGTGAACGATTCATAAAGCCCCACTGGATGGAGCTTGATGATGGCAAGTACTCACTCCTCGAATTAATACCAAGACTCGCGGAGCATGGCTTAATCGGCTTAACCCTAAGCTCCAAGTACGGCGGCTCAGAGGGCTCCTTTCTAATGGCTGCAATAGCTGCTGAGGAACTGGCCTACGCGGATCCAAGCCTGGCGATACCCGTGTACTTCCTCCTTGAAATAGCTTGGCCCTTTATTGTGCAGCGATACGCCAAGGATAGTGTTAAGGAGGAAGTCCTGCCGAGACTAACCAAGGGTGAGGCCTGGATTGGAATAGCATCCACAGAGCCTCAGGGCGGCAGCGATGTGGGTAATGAGAGGACGGAGGCGAGACTAGTTAATGGTAGGTGGTTACTCACTGGGGAGAAGAACATGGCCACCGGAATATCGATAGCCCTGAGGCTTCCCTATGGTGGTGGCTTCGTGACTATAACCAGAACAGGACCTGTGGAGGCTAGGCACAGGGCCATAACTACAATGCTTTTCATGGTTAAGAGGAATGGCGTTGTTAACACGGGTTTTGAGACCGGGGATTACGAGGAGTGGGGCAGGAGGGGAATACCAACTGGTTACTTGAGGCTTAATGGTGCTCCGGTGGATCCTGATTTCGTAATTGGTGAGGTGAATAACGGGTTCAAGATTGCCATGGAGGGCTTCGATGTTGCTAGGACGCTCATTGGCGCAGCGGCCCTTGGGACTGCACGTTGGATGCTTGAGCAAGGCAGGGAATGGATTAAGAATAGGGTCGTCTTCGGCAAGCCTATCTCCTCCTATCAATCAACAAGCTTTAAGTACGCGGAGCTCAGTACTAGGCTTGAGGCTGCGAGGCTCATGGTTTACAGGGCTGCCTGGCTCGCTGACAGGTTCTATAGGGGTGAGTCTGTGTCTATACTTGATATTGCTAATGCGGGCGCCATGGCCAAGATGCTAGCCGTGGAATTGGCTGTGGATGTGGGACTTGAGGTAATGAAGTGGTTTGGCGGCGTGAGTTACTTCAAGGAGACGCCTGTTACCAGGGCGTTCCTGGGTGCCCTGAGCTACTACGTCGGTGCCGAGGGTGCGCAGAGCATACTGAGACTAATAGTGGCAAGGAACCTAATAGGGCGGGAGGTTGAGTAGTGACTTGGTTATACAGTGAGTGCGGTTTTTAAAGGAACAGTGCCTTGCATGGATGGGTATGAGTCAACAACCAGGTGCACAGGATGCAACTCCGCACACAGCATACATACTGTCCTTAATAGGTAGTATACTAATGATAATAAGCTCAATAGTAGCACTGGTGCTTGCGGGCTTCGCTAGTGCGCTCCCTCGCTACTATGCATTACATAGACTTGGGTACTACTCAATGATGCCCCTCTTCATATACATGCCAGTGATACTGGTGATAGTAGGTATCATTGGCCTAGTGGTGGGTGCCTTAGCTACCTACTTCTCGCTGAGGCTTGGCAAATTAAACGATGTTAATGCCGTGCACAGTACGGGTATAGTGCTCCTTATATTATCAATAATTGGGCTCTTTACGGGAGCCAGTGGTTTCTTCATAGGCTTTATACTACTCCTAATAGGGTCTATTCTTGCAATTTCCTGGAAACCATAAAAACAGGAATGCCAAATTTAGTTTGGGTTTAAAATGGTCAGTGGTGCAGTGATTAGGTATATTAAGGAACTCCTCAATCCGTACTCGGAGTATTACTCGGATGGTTCATTAAATAGTGAGGGCATGACGCTCCTCAAGCTAATAGCCAGGGAGGTCCTTAGGGAATACCCCAGTTTAAAGCCTAGGTTCGCCAAGGCTAGACGTAGGAGGGATTATGAGTATGTCTCGGAATTACTCAATGATGTAATTTCCTCTCTTTCGCAGTCTTTTCAATGAAGTTCGAGGCTTTATTATACATCTTACTGATGTTAAAACCGTGCCCCCTAACGATAACCATAACGGCTAGCGTCAGTAACAGTACCGTAGATTTAACACGCCTATAGAACCTGCTTAATTGTCTCTGTTTTGCCATCTCCGATTCTTAGATTATTTACGCCACACACTTATATTTATCTCTGCGCTGGGCTATGCGTGTCTGAGTCGGCAATGGCATTTAGCATTGCAAGGAGATGTTCGTCATATATGGACTTGGTGGGTGGTTCAATGGCGGAATACGATTTCATAGAGTGGTTTCTCAACCAAATAGACAACCCCTTATTCTCCTACGAGCTACAACCGGTGAGTGTCCTATTATGGAGGGATAGATTTTCGAGGGTAATTCATGGCAGCAATGAATTCAGGGCGTTAAGTATGCCGCTAACCCTGGGTGGTTCTGGCAGGGGTAAACTAACAATGGATATCAATGATTCAGGAGGTAAGGTATTGCTCACGGATTTTCCAGAGGACATGGATGATGCGAAGTACATATACATAAGGGCCATGGAGAAGGGCGCCCTTGCGGTTATCTTCAGGGACAAGTATCCGGGTATTACCAGGAGGATTGTGGTGACGGCAACACAGGATTACTCCTGGGATAGGGCACCACCGCCGATCATTCCTGCCCTTACTGTACCCAAGGAAGTTGGTGATGAATTGGGTAGGCATGTGGGTGAGGAGGTGGATTTCATTAGTGATGTTGAGACAAAACTCAGCACGGGATATAACCTAGTTGTGAACCTAGAGAGTGATAAGGAGGAATCTGTGATACTGGCGGTTCACCATGATCATTGGTTAACGGGCTACGCAGATGATTGCCTAGGTGTTGGGCTTGGTACATTGCTTCTACTCAGTGCTGTCAGGAACAGATCCTCATTCAAGAGAGGGCTAAGCTTCATATCATTTACGGCAGAGGAGGCAGGCAATCCAGGCTTTGCAAGCCTGTATTGGGCATATGGCTCCACCAGGTACGTGGAGTACCTAAAGAGGAGGGAGCTACTTAACAGTGTGTATGCTGTACTTAACCTGGATGTCGTTGGTAGGCAATACGTGACCCACACGAGTGAGGACTTGTCAATGCAGTTAAGTCAATTCGTGAGTACACAGTGGGAGCTTCCGAAACCCTACTTCGATTCCCTGAACTTTGAGATGAATGGAATACCGGCAATGACACTGTCGAGCCTCGATTATTACTGGGATGTATACCATACGGATAGGGACACGGAAGACAAGGTGAATGTCCAGGAAATAGACTCGGCACTCAAGGTTTCCCACCAATTACTTAATCACCTTCTGACGAATGACCTAACCCCATCGCCCTACATCTCAGTCCTAAACAGAGACATAATAAGTGTGGGCCTTGGTATAGAGCTCCGGGAGGATTGGGAAACATATAGGTTGGTTAAGTACTTGTTGTCTAAGTACTTAGTTGAGTATAGGCGTGATGGTTCTGTGAAGACCATATACACGAATTCCATACTGTCCTATGTGAGGAGGTTCATAAACATAAACGACATTAACCAAGTGCCCCTTAGGGTTGAGGAGATGGGGACCGGTAGGGTAATCATGGACACAAGCACCATAAAGGACACCAGGCAGTTGAGTGAGTATATCACGCAGATAATTGAGTCCCTGACTGAGGACATGAACATTAACCTAGTCACTTAGTTCCTTCGTCCCAGTCCTATCTCTGATTAGCGTACTGGACACCTTATTTCCAAATCCATCCTTAATTATTGGAACAACAATAATAAAGAGAGGACGTAGTCCCCTTTCCCTCCTTAGGTTGTTTATTTCAATGGCCCTGGGTAGGGTTTCAAGGCTAACCACTATGGCATCCACAGTTGGATCAACAATGGTTGGTCCATATGGGTCGTTTATAACGTCAATTATGACATTATTATCATCACCACCCAACTCCCTGATCAAGCTCCTCAGGTTGAGGAACCTAATCTTCAACGGCTTTACCTTATACGTCTTGTAGGCCTGGGCAAACTCATCACTCGTGACGCCAATAAGCACCTTACGCCCATAATTAAGCGCGGTAAATAATAAGGCGGTGTGGCCAGTGTGTAGTGTGTCGAATGTGCCTCCAACGGCAACCTTCCTAAACCTGGCCCTCAGCACTGTGCAACACCCACTGGTGCTTCATATTATTGTTATTAATAAAATTGATTCCCTTATTAGCTCGCCACTTCTTGGCTTGTTCTGTGAATTATATATTTAATTGTGGATTATATATAATGGGTATAAAAATATTACCTTAGACTTAGGTTTTTATACCCAATTAAACCCTATACATGTGTCATCAATTTACAGGAGGGTTATTAGGATTGGCGAGAAGAGTATTGGTATTACGCTACCCCGGCGTTGGCTTGACATGCTAAGTGTGGGTATTGGTGATGTGGTTGAGATAAGTCTCGTTGGAAAGGTCATTGTGGTTAAACCAGTGACCCAGGCAGGCGGCGAGACTAATGAGGTTAGTATATCACTCAGTGGTGCCATTGATGAGGCGACAAGGGTAATAATCGCAAGTTACATTGAGGGTTACGATAACGTGGAGATAATTGGACAAAAGGATAGCATTAGGAGGGCGTTCTCTAATGTTGAGAATAAACTACCTGGCTCATTAATGCTTGAGAGTGATGGTAGTGTGTTGATTAAGGTGGCAACCAGTGAGTCAAATGTTGATCTAAACGAGGTGATAAATAGCATGGCGAATATCCTAAATTCCATGTTTAACAAGTTCATTGATTACCTTGGTACGGGAAAGGAGGACTCGCTCAAAGAGGTACTTGAGCTCGATGATCAAATGGACAAGCTCTACTTCCTGGCGCTGAGGACTATAAAGAAGTTATCCTTCAGGGACCCGAAGAGGGCCATTGACGATACTATCGTGGTTAAGAACCTGGAACATGCGGCGGATGCCCTGGACAGGCTCTCGAATGCCTTCATGAGGGTGCAGGCGACTCAATGCAAACGCGAGATCGGTGAGAAACTCAGGGACGTCTGGACATACATAATGAAGGCGGTATATGCATACCTAGACAATAATATAAATAACGCCCTAAAGGTCCTGCTAGACAGAGAACGCATGCTCAATAGCATGCTGGAGTTAGCCAACATGGGATGCACTGGGTTAAGTGGACTACTAACGGCATCAATACACGAGGGGCAATTAATAGTGGCTTTGGCAGCTGACATAGCCGAGGCAGCCTTCAGTAGGCACGTGAGGAGCATTGCAAAACCCACCAGGTTAGTGGCTGGAGAGGAACTGGGCGGTGAGGAATAGTGGGTCTGCCCATGATGAACACGTCGGTAGCTGAACGATGAAGACGGTCAGAGATCCTGAAATACACAACCTAAGGGAACTGGAATTAGTAATTCAGGGTATACCGGGTTATAGGACGCCAAGGTTAAGGCTTGAGCAGTACGTAACCGACTCAAACATAGTGGCGGTTGCGGTTTGGGACGCTCACATGAGGAATTACCTAACTAATGCAAGGGTGCTTGACCTGGGCTGTGGAACAGGCAGGTTTGCAATAGCGGCGGCACTAATGGGCGCTGCGCAGGTACTCTGCATGGACATTGACCAAGATGCCCTGGATACCGCCAGGAAGTCAGCGAGTAATTACAACCTTAATAATGTGGATTTCATAGTCGAAGACGTCAGAAACCTCGAACTAATGGGCAAATTCAACATTGTATTTCAAAACCCACCATTCGGAATATGGACCGAGAGGGGACTCGATATGAAATTCCTAAGCACAGCAGCAAAATACAGCAACATAATATACACAATACATAAGTTAAGCACCCTAGACTACGTAAGCAATAAAGTTAACTCATTGGGATGCACAATGAGTGTTCTGGATAAAGTAACAATAACAATACCGCGCACATACAAGCATCACAAAAAAGAAAAATACAGAACAGAGGTATTCCTAGCCAGAATAGAATGCAAAAACACGAAGCCGTAAACTGAGTAAAGCTAAAAAGACCGAAACTAACAGACACACTAGCGGGGGTGCCCGAGCCAGGTCAAAGGGGACGGGTTCAGGTCCCGTTGGCGAAGGCCTGCGTGGGTTCAAATCCCACCCCCCGCACCAGGGGTTGAATTGTTCATGTTTCGTGTTGTTTACGTGGTCATGAGTAGACATTTACGCAAACCTTATATACGTGACCGATGCGGTTTTGCAGTGAGTAGGCGTGGTGGATTGCTCATTAATTGATACCGAGCAAATAACCCAAAGAGCAGCGCCTTTTGATTCTTAACAACCTGCTGACTACCTCGGTATTAATCCGAATCCCGAGGATTGGGCTAGGAAGTTCATACCCTTCGACAAGGACAGGTTTAGGAGGGAAATCAAGGAGGCCACGGGACAAGTGCTTGGCAGGGAGTTTGAGTTGTATGAGTTGCGTAAACTCTTTGCAACTTACATGATTAGCCAGGGAGCACCTGAGTCCATAGTCAATACGCTTCCAGGGCAGGGGTACCAATTGGGTTGTAATCCTTGTGTGTTTTTAATTTTGGGTTTTGGGTTTTTGTTTATGGTGCGCCTATTATTTTTGCTACGTCGTATATTATTGTTGGTTTCCAGTAGATTGAGTTGCGTTCTCTTAGTATTCCGATTACCCACACTATTAGGAATGCCAGTCCAGCCAGGTAACCCAGTGCCGTTATTACTATGTGCATTGGTGGTATTAGGATGGTTAATAGTGATAGTATTCCAAGAACCACATCAACAACAATAATGACAAGACCAAAGGCAATACTCAAGTAAGACCAATGCCTAACATAACCCGAACCAGGCCTAACCACCAAACCAATCACACCACCAACAAGCGGAACCAACCAAGCAACCAAAGCCCAAACACCCTCATCCCCACTCAACTGAGACATACAAGCAATAAGAAAAAACCCCTATATAAACACTTCCAAAATCATCATTACCCATGCTCAAAACAACCCTTGTGTTTAGCAAATAATAATTACACAAGGTAGCAAATTAACCGTTCGATCTTAACTCCACTCTGCCATACAACCTCTTGCCATTTATTTTTATTAATATTAAGCATTCTATCGCCTATGCTTTTACTATATTTTCTATTTTATTCATTAAATTCCTTGGGTTTTCTACGTTATTAAATTCCACCTCCACCTTATCATTTTCCATAAATGCAATATTGACCACGGACTCCGATACCACTCTTACGTTCCTCAACGTAGGTACAGAATCAAAAAGACTAACTTGTTTTACTATTCCATCTCTACTTTGTATAATAGCTTTTATTTGTTAATACGTATTTGCGCCCAGTTGGAATTGAGTACATAATATTTCCTTCTTTGCCTTTAATATATAGATAAATGCCCAGCATTATTAGGATTATCTCCACGTAATAGACGGCCAGTAAAATAATTCCAATAATTATTGTTAATAATACCCAAGGTCCTATGCGACGGCTTTTTAGACCCAATAGCCTCATTAAAACTTAATACTATTTGCTCGTCAGGCATTAAATTTAACTCATCCATATAACACTATAATTCTTAATTAATAATATAAATCCTTCCTTTTAGCCTGAACTGCTTAATAATTAGTTAAAACTTACTTGATATAAATATAGTTCCTAGGGAAAGGCTTTATCCTTCTAAGGCATAGCTTATGTTCAGCATGGTATGACTCTACAGGAAGAGTATAAGGGTATTTTCATTTTCCCTTACTCATATATGGTCTCTATATAAGAAGAGCTTTCCATAAACCTATATTTAACTTCCCATGGAAATAATATACTGCTTCCCCTCTACGGTACTTTAGATGAAATTCTTCTACGTTATAGAAGTAAATTATCACAATGAGCTAGGGCTTTAGTTTTAAGAAGAAGACTCTGAATTTATTCTTTCTCTTGCGGCCTTGAATAACTCGTTTGTTGGGTCAAGTTGACATGCATTCTCTATTTCAGTCTTCGCAAGCCTGTAATTCCCCAGTTTTTCAAGTGCTATGGCCTTACCGTAGTGGAAAAATGCGTTTCCTGGGTTTATTTTCAGTAATGATGTGAATTCATCAAGCGCCTCCTGGTACCTACCCGAAAGGTTCAGCAGGTTCGCCCTCATTAACCTCCTTGTATCATACCCCCTCTTGTTAGAAGGGCTTATCCTCTCAGCCTCATCAAGCACGGAAAGGGCTTCATTAAAATTCCCAATTGCCATGAGTATACCCGCCTTCGTCTCATAATAGTGGGCTAGAAAGACCTCGAGCCCAGCATGTCTCGGGAGGTACTGAATTGCTGAATTTATTGAGGATAGAGCTTCATTAAGCCTTCCAAGGTTTTTCAACACCAAGCTTCTCTTGCAAAATGCATCAGCATACCTTGGGTTTATGGAGACAGCTTTATCTAATTCCTCAAGGGCCTCCTGATATCTACCCAGTTCATTCAGCGCCATGCCCCTTGCCTTGTGATAACTTGCGGAGTCAGGCTTTATTTCCAGGGCTTTATTGAATTGTTCCAAGGCCTCCTGAGGTCTTCCAGTCCCTAGTAAAAGTTCCCCCACCTTTATGTAGTATGTCGGGTTCGCAGGATCCCTTTGATGAGCCTTATTATACTCCTCCAATGCCTTTCTCGCCTCCTTCTCAGCCCCCTGTTTATCGGTTAAATAGAGAGCCTTTGCCGTTCTTGCGTGCTCATCTCCCTCCTTAAAATTCTCATCAATCATTATGGAACACCCCCTCCAGAGCCAATAAACGACCATTGCACCGTGTCATCGCCTCTTTTTATGGCGTAAATTAGGGCAGCGAGTATTACAGGCTGAAGCTTATTCGAGTAAAGGTAAAGGTGGTACCTGAGGTGTAGGAAGCTTACATTAATCATGCTGGTTCTTGGTTCAACCCTTGCTATGGTATCCTTTTCATCCACTATGTAGTATGTGAGGTAGGGAATTGAATTCAGGAAATTCCCACCAGCATTTTCTGACACAGTTTTAGCCAGGACGTTCCCTGATGGTTCTTCTATCCAGTAAGACCTCACCACAGGGACACCTGTCCCGGGAGCCATGGTTGAGTTTATGTAGTTCCTTAGTTTATCCTGGGTTGGCTTTACGTTCGGGTTCCCTATAACAGCGAGTAGCGTGCTCCCTGAACCATCGTATACCCTATTTCCATTTATCTTACCGATAACTAATCCGGATTCCGTAATTAAGTGCTCCTTGTTAATTAAGCCCGACTTCCTTACTGTTAACTCAGGAACCTTTTCCTCATTACGGAACTCAATGTTACCCTTATTCACATATATGTCATATTTCTTTAATACGCTTCCAGGGACTCCAGAGGACTGGAGCTTGCTTCCACAGACCACGCAGAAGGCAGAGCCTTCTGGATTGTAAGCCCCGCAAACGGGGCAAAGCACCATTTATTTTTCACCATATGTTTTTAATATAATGAACTATAAAAACCTTACTAAAAATCGAAAGATCATATTTAGATAGATTTAATAAGAGGACTTATGAAGATAAAAAGGTGGTATACTTTGGGTTGCCAACCATATGTACTGTATTATGGGAACAACTTCTTCAATAGATTGAGGAAGGTATACGGAATAGGGATGCTTGACAGACCTCTGCTAAAGATATTTGAAAGGTATGGAGAAAATGCGAACTTTTTAAACAGAGAGCAAGCAGCAGGGCTCTTAAATTCCGTAAAAGGACAGGGCTCTGTTACAGTAAGTAACGCCCAAATCATGAAGAACTTGTTTGAAGCCCTCTTCCTTCCAACAGCCCTAATATACTCTTACCTCAAAAAACTCTCCTTTTCCGAAGCCGCAGAAACCGATGGCTTCATTATAATGGAATTCATGGGATCCCAGTCGAGACCCATGAAGATTACACCTCGTATAGTCTATATGTGGTTCATAATTCCAAAGTCAGAGGAAGGGTGCAAAAGGTCTGAGGATTTAATGAAGAAAATCAAACAAGACACAGGCGCTGTGCCCATAAGTCAAGAAGAGTGGGAAGAGTTGAAGCCATTAATTGAGAAGTTCTCAAAGGTTCTTCCCGTTTACGGTTCAGGAGAAAACCTGTGGGAAAAGATCTAGCTAGTGCCTTAACATTGATCTTCATCCGTTTATTAGTTTTATTTAGTATTTAATAATGCAAAAAGCATCCTTGTTAATATGGCTAAATAGCAAAATTAGGAAAGGAGTTCAGCCTGGTTTGTGTTTTGTCAGTTCTGCTACGTGATTCTGAAGAGTCTTGCCTTGTAAACGTAAAAGGGCTTTATAATTAATTTTCATATATCAGCAGTTTTTGGTTTAAGTGCGAGAATGGGAGGAATATTTAGCGGATCGTATGCGGGATGGGCAAATTGGTGGGGTAATATTATAGGTGGACTTGCTCCTTATATAGTTACTTATATATCTTCAATTTATGGTTGGTTCTGGGGATTATTCTACGTGGGTATATGTGCAATAATCGGTGGCATATTATGGTTAGTAAGCCAGCCCGATAAATCGTTTGCACCAGAAATAATACCAAGCTATATACCGAAGAGATATGGATAAGTTTACAAATTTTTAATTAAATATTTTCAATTTTCCATATGATGTTAACTTCAAGTAACCTGGAGTTTGTCAACATTTTCTCGGCTTCCTTATGTGTACATATGCTGTGAAGTTTCTGAAGTTGTTGTAAATATTAGTATTAAAACTCGCAGTGAGGAGTATGGTGCTACCACTAACAATTATTGAAACTGAACGCGACACGTATTTGAACTGATTTGCATTGCACCTATGTTTATCAATACTCCCTGGACTTTCATGCCGAGGGTTTGACTGCATGATCATAGGGATCTAAATGTAAGCCCAAGTATCCTAAGGTATGTAGCTGGGAACAAGTCCACCGCTTGTCGTGCCTCACGTAATACCCCTGGACACGCCCAGAGTTAAGATGAGGCAGTGAAGCAGGAAACCTTGTTCCTCAGGCCAAGATGACTTGTCATCATAATGTTTAAAAGTTGGGTGTATGGTCATGATTTGATGAGTATTAGGAATATAAGTGCGGAGGGTAGTTGGTTCATTGAGTTTAATACACCCTTTAGTTGGCATGTTAGGGGCGTGAAGAGGGTCCTCTATAGTGGTACCACGAAGTACCAGAGGGTTGCCGTGGTGGAGTTCGAGGACTTAGGCAAGGCATTAATACTTGACGGTAAGGTTCAGAGTTCCTTCTATGATGAGTTCGTTTATCATGAGTCCCTGGTCCACCCGGTCATGATCACGCACCCGAATCCAAGGAGGGTCCTCATTCTCGGTGGTGGTGAGGGTGCCACGGCAAGGGAGGTGCTTAGGCATAGGAGTGTTGAGGAGGTTGTGATGGTGGACATAGACAACGAAGTACTTAGGTTGGTCAAGGAGTACCTTCCGGAGATGAGTCAGGGTGTTTTTGAGGATTCCAGGTTTAAGCTCGTCATTGATGATGGTAGGAAGTTCCTTGAGAGGTCCAGGGATAAGTACGACGTAATAATACTTGACCTAACGGACCCGCTTGAGGGCGGTCCCTCGTACTTACTATACACAGTTGAATTTTACAGCATTGTTAGGGATAGGCTGAGCGATGATGGTTTAATGGTTACTCAGGCAACGTCAACGTCATACTCTCTCAGGACCTTTGCAACGATATACAGGACCATTGCCTCAGTATTTCCAATAGCCAGGGCTTACCAGGTGTATATGCATTCCTTTGATAGTACGTGGGGCTTCGTTATTGGGTCAAAGAGGCTTGACCCAGCATCACTATCACTAGAGGATGTTAATGGCAGGATAAGGGAACGCATTGGTAAGGAACTTAGGTTTTATGAGGGCGACATACATAGGGCGCTTTTTGCTCTACCTAAGCACATAAGGGCTGTGCTTGAGGATAAGTCCATAATGCCCGCCACAGACAAGAACCCAACATTCCTACCAGCATAGTGGGTCCCTTGATAATATTCGGTGCAACACGTTGTGAGTAAAATCATTAACTCATTAATTAATTGCGTACTGGTGCACATTGGATCAAATAAGGGAAGGGACTTAGGCATTATTTTTCCTGCTTACAACTAGGAATGTGGTTGCCATGTACTTAAACGGCGCATGTCGTCCCAGGGTGTCGTCAAATAGGTACAACAGTGATGCAAGGCTACTCGTTATTCCATTATTCCATTGATGAAGCCTAGAGGGAATTACATTGGATAATACGTGAATGCCCCTAAGGCTTATTAACCTGAACCCGTAATTACTCAGTATATTCCTAATCTCCTTAATTGTGAAGAACCTAAACGGTATGTTCTCATGATCATGATTATACCAATAACCCACATGCCCGTTCCCACTAATTAAGCCCTTGAGGAAGCCCCTTATGGGCACGCCGCCAAGTAATGATTCATACGCCATGTCCGGGCACACTAAATTATCAACATCAAATATCAAGTAACCGCCACCGCTTAAAACCCTTGAAACTTCCCTAAATGCATCCTCGGTCTTCACTATGTGATTAAAGACACTGCCATAGGCCACAACCGCATCGAAGTAGCCATCCCTAAAGGGCAGTTTAACGGCATCGCCCTGCACCGGATCACTGCATCTCCTTGATCTAACGCATTTATTGAGTGATGCGTGGGAGATATCGAGGCTTACCACGTGGTATCCACGT
Organism: Vulcanisaeta souniana JCM 11219; assembly: GCF_026000775.1. Taxonomy (GTDB): domain Archaea; phylum Thermoproteota; class Thermoprotei; order Thermoproteales; family Thermocladiaceae; genus Vulcanisaeta; species Vulcanisaeta souniana. The sequence continues at coordinate 2,209,516 of NZ_AP026830.1, forward strand.
TCCCTAAGGAGCCTTGTCCAAATGCCGGTGCCACTGCCGAGGTCCAGGATCTTACTTCTTATTTTCACGCCATTAAAGTAATCCCTGAATACCGCGTATAATTCACTATATACATGCCTATAGTACTGAGAGAGCTTTAGGTAAATCCTTTCATAGTTCGACGCCATTTCATCATAGACGTTACTCACGTACGTTTCGTAATTAGATGATTGATCGTCACCCTCCACCACTAACCTCCCAACCTCTAGTTAAAGGGCGGCGGCTTAATAAAGCCTTCTATTGCATAAATATAGTATATATTTCACGCCTCAGTAGCCATAACAATGCGTATAAGCGATCCATTGTTCTGAGGAGATTTATTGACCTGGCTAGTGGATATGAATAAAAATTTTATTAAGTAAACGATTTGCCAATACCTCAATGGATCAAGGTATTATCGAGAAAAAGCTTAGGAGAGGTTTGTCATTTATTGAGGGATGTAGCAATCACGGTGCAATATGCAGGTTACTCGGTGGTATAGCCATAGTGCACCTAGTACGCGATATTTACACAGAGGTGCCTGCAGTTATGCGCGAACCCAAGGACATAGACCTGGCCACTCGCAGGAAAGACTCACCAAAGGTTGTAAGGGCCCTGGAGAGCCTTGGAGCACAGGCTGATAAACGCTTCAATGCCCTTCATGGGTCAGAGAGACTTAGGTTTATTGATCCTCAAATGAGCATGAAGATTGACATATTCCTCGAGATCTTCAGGGAGAGTCACGTGATTGAACTTAGGGACAGGCTCGAGAAATTCAGTCCAACAATACCACCAAGCGACCTATTAATGACCAAGCTCCAGATTTGGGAGATTAATGAGAAGGACCTAAAGGACATAGTTGCGATGATGTATAAATTTGAATTAGGAGATAAGGATGATGCGAGCACGATAGACCTGGGTAGGATAATAGAACTGACCTCAGACGACTGGGGGCTCTATAAGACAACCACCGTCAACATAGAAAGAACCCTAAACTACCTAAACACCATTGACTTACCAAGTAAGGCTAAGGATAGAGTCGCAAGCAATCTAATCAGGATTAGGGAAGCCATGGATAAGGCCCCAAAGAGCATGAAGTGGAAGATGAGAGCAGCCATTGGAGAGAGGGTTAGGTGGTACGAAACACCCGAGGAGGCCTAAGCATTCATGAATTACAACCCTTACCTACTCCTCATTACCTCATTAATAACGTCTCCAGGACTTCCCTCAATAGTTCTGATAATACTGTTCCATAAATATCAATGAGTGTGTTCATAATCATTAGATAGTCACCACCAAAGTATAGGTAAGGGGTGCCAGCACTCAGCGGCGCTGCGTGTCCTCAGTATATCCACATTAATGCAGTATTTTTATAACAAATTTTTATCTAAATTGTGATAAAGTAAGGGATAAATAAGGAATTAATTATGATTTAAGTAAAATGAAACTTACATATGCATCATTAATCATGTTATTGGTAGTCGCACTATCCATATTTACGTACTACGTTTACCAATACCTAACAAGACCCACATACTGCATGTGTCCCGCAGTCCTACTAGATAACGTATACAACACCTATGTTTACTACGGCGGCAAGTTGATATATCACGGATGGTACTTCGAAGCATGGCCAGTACCCTGCTGCGATAATTTCCCAGGGCTTATTCCACCAATAACCTTCGCCCAAACAATCAATGAAACAATATGTGAGTATATTACGGGGATAACAGCGCCACCTGGCATCATTAATTACACGTGCATCATATCGCGCAGTGGTAATGCTGTAATCGCAATACCATCTAAAATAATCGCCCAGGAGGGTAGGGCATGTAGTATTGAGAGGTTACTACTGCGTTTCCTCACCTATGATGAGAGTGGGTTAACCACGTTGTATGGTAATACGAGGATTTTCATAATGGGTATACCAGTTATCGAGGAGTTCATCGGCAGTAATGGGATTTTCCTGTCCAGCCAGGAATTCATAGTCAATGCAACTAGGGTTGATAATTACGTAATTGCCTACATAAGCGGTATTGAATTAACGATGAATGTGGAGTCAGTGAACGTGAGAACTGGCATCACGCATTTTGTTGGTACCATAACCGTGCATTATTACTACTCAACGAATGTTAACGAGACCAATACAATAATCATAAGGTTAACGCCAAGGCAGTAACCTAGACATCAATATTATTACCCACGGCATAATCAAACAACTTAATGGCAATTCTCAGTAAGTCCTTATACAACGCCTTAGCCAGGATTTCGCGGAGAACATCGATAGAGACCTGCGAGTAATTATGCACTAGAACATTCCTGAAGCCTATCATCCTCCTAAAGATCCTCGAGTCATCACCACTTATAACACCGGCCTGGCTCAGGTAAATAGGTACCTCTGAGTACGTCGATGGCGCCTTAAGCCCTCTCTCAACCATTATGTGCGAGCCCATGTCGATTAATGCCTGTATTGCGACCTGTAACATATGTAACACGGCGTTCAGCAGTACGTAATCATTAAGTAATTCATTAATGCCATACCTGGAGACCAGGGTGTCAACCTCCTCAACATTCCTCTTAATAACCGCCAACAAATCACCTAGTCGACCCACGCAACTCACCAACCCTCCTCCTAATTAATTCATTAAATCCATTAACCCTTAAAAATACTTGGTAATCACCGTAGAGACTAACCGCCCTAACAACCTCCCTAATGAATACCCCACGGTCACCAATGTAGACAGGCACACCCTGAGCTAAAGCCCTAAACCTAACCTCAAAGGGCAGTAGTGGGTCATTAAGCACGGCAACATCAACCCCATCCTCAGGAACACCCAATGCCAGGGCAAGGTCGCTAATGAACATGGGTAATACATCAATAACGTTAACGTCATCCCTAAACAATACTGCAATATCCACATCACTAAGGGGACCAAACACCCCATAAACCAGCGAGCCGTAAAGCACAGCAAACTGAATAAAATCCTTATAATAATTATTAGTAATTACACCCCTAACAACACCCAACACCCTAAGGCACTGCTCACTACATGCATTCATTTAAAATCAAGGGTAATAGCCGATTTAAAAGGATTTATGGCTAAGTGAGCATGAATGTATAAAGAATTTAAGAATACCCTAGGAAATATTCAAAATGGTTAGGCGAATCAATACCAAGACATTGCTACTAGTAATTATTGTAGCGTTAGTAATTACTGATGCATACTCAATCTACACATAACCTCCAGGCGCCACCATTACCCATCTCATGCAGATTTGGAGACTCTGCATACTACATATTGAACAGCCATAACGGTAAACCAATATTCATGACCAAAACTAGCATGGGCATATACGGCGTTGCTGGAAACACCCTTTTACCAATGCCCATCCCGGCTTATGCGAACTAAACCTCATCAATAATAAGACGTGGAAACTACCCATAGTTGGAAATGTGACATCAGCGGTGTTTAATGGCAATGAAGTGGTCATATTCACCATGGCCAGGTATACCGTGTGGGCATACGGCGTCTTAAGTAACGGTACACTACTGTTCCATAAAGAGTTATGGTCATACTACACGTCATCATCGCTATGCTCAGGACCCTTTAGGCTTCAATTCGTGATTCAATCATACCTAGTTAATAATATACTAATAACGATACTACTTGGAGGAGTAGGATTCTTCATCATCCCCAGCCCTGGGTGCGTACCGCAGTCAGTAATGCTCCTGAACCCAATCAATGGTGACGTGATATTAAGCATAACTAAGCTCATTTAGATTGCGAATTCAAACATCGTAGGACCCTCATTGGGAATCGCTTATTTAGGCAATAACCACATCGTATATGTAATGAGCACATACTCACCATATACTGACACCGAAGAATTTACCTACTACCTAACAACACCAGAAACAATAATCAAGGACCAATGGTACTACACAATAAACGACACACCCTACCCAACAATCACCACAACAACACTACTAACAATACTATACGAAACAACCACAAAACAACCAAGAAAACAAAGAAACAAAACAAAATTTAAATAACCAAGTCACGAAACCTGCTGACCCTGACCAAGCCTATAAAGCAAACGCCTATAATTACGACTATTCCTCCTCCTAGGCACAAGATTTCTCCTAGGCTTAGCCGGAATCTTAGGCGTCTGACTCCTCACCTTACCTGCTTTTGTAAGACTGCCGTGGGACGGTACGTCTAATCACCCATCAACATTCAATTGAGGTTCTATTTAAGTGTTTCCTCATTGGTTGAGTGAGGATTATTGACCCCTGAGACCTCGGGGAACCCCCGCCCTTCAGGACGGAGAGGAGGTCAGCCTCCCTCTTCTCTTTGATTAATGTGAAGAAGCCCCTCCAGTCCTCGTGACTTGTTGAACATTAACCCTCAGCACGTGTTTATGCCTATCATAAACCTGCTTCTCAGTCCTAGCGAAATCAACCCCCTCCCCCCTCTTGAACTGCTGCATTCTTAACCAGTTCACTTCGTTCCAACACTTGGCTGTTGCTATAGCCAGTTCCTTTAGCTTCTCGTGGGTGTTCTTGTCCACGATGAGTTTAACTATGTTAGTCCTCTTCACTGTTGGCATTTCCTATACACATCAATTAACCTCCTAATCACATCATCATAAGTCTCCCTAGGATGAACCTTCAACCTCCTCAACTCCTCCTTAGTATCCCTCCCAACCCTAATCGGCTCAGTAACAGGCATACTACAGAGGTAGCAAGAAGTAGCTTAAAACCTAACCCCGCCCCTAGAAGGGGCGAGGCTTGTCATTCTTCTTGTCGACTAGTGACGTGGGCTTGGCATCGGCCATAGCCAATGATTTGAGGGCGGCTGGGTTCAACGTCAGTGTTCATAACCGTGATGGTGAGTTCGAGATATACGTGCCCATCAGGACACTAGGCGTATCCTGAGGATGCTCGGCGTCTATGAGAGGTTTTATGGCGAGCCGAGGAGGTTGCCGAGTGTTGATGATGTGGTTGGCGTGCTGAGGAGGTATGGCATCAGGAGGTGGCATGTGCATGAGGCGAGGGCTCGTAATGGCAATGGCTATGAGTACACCGAGGCCTGTGTATTGATCTCCCTGGGTAATTCCGGGGAGGCCAGGAGGCTTAGGGATGAGCTTGTTAGGCTTGGTGTTAGGGTTCGTAAGGTTGTTTGGGGCACCGTGATTATATGCAACGGTGAGGATAGAGAATTGCTCATTCACGCCCTTAGTGCCATGGCGCCTCAGTAGTGGTTTGTTCCCAAGCCCTGTATTGCTTAGTCGTTGATTTGGGGGCGCGTCATTGGTGGGTTCGCGTCCCTCATGTAATGACTTATGGAAGGGTTCGTGAATAGTGGGTGGCATGGCTTAGCATCTCTACGTGAAGGATAGGTATGTAATTGAGGGCCAGTTATCTACATTATAAACGTCGAGAAGCCAATGCAGGAATTGCCCATAGGGTGGAACCATTCATTGTAGGATATGCACCATCATACGAAGTAAGGCAAACCTTGCCGTCACTAATATTTCCATGATTATTAAATCTCGTGTTTAACCTGGTGGGAGGAGCGTTATGTGAGGAGGCTCTTGGGATGGGGTGGGTTAGGAGTGGTTTAATTAATTGTTGACTAAGCCAAAGCTTGCCTTTTTACTAATTGGGCTTAGCCCCTGAGGGGCCCACCGACGGTATTGGGAGGATATAGAGCCGCGCGTTCAATCGCTAATCCCAGGGATAGTATCAGCATTTGTATCATGAGCACACCTAATGCCTTTAACTCCATAGCCCATGGTAACGAGCAACCCCGTTGAAACTACGTTAACGTTAAATCTACGTGATTTCCTCGAAGTCTTCTTCGTGGATGTGCCTGATAATTTTTATACCATTGGCCCTGGCAAGCTCCACAGCCTTGTTGAAGTCCCTGGCCTTGAATACGTAGGCGATTACGGCAACGACTTCCCTACCCGCCATTGCCCGCCTCAACTTATTGACCTTCTCCACGAAGTCCTCCACATCCCTAAACCTAAGCGTAGTCTTAACCTCAGCCACAACCACCTTATCACCAACATCAGCGTAACCATCAAATTCGCCTATATTCTCAATTACGTGCCTTTCGAGTCTCTCAATATTGAGGTTAAGCCTTCTCCTGATCCAGGTGGGTAGGTAGTGCCTAGTATCACGCTCAATCAATAAACCAATGCTCTTGGAAAGCCCACCATAATTCCTAGAGAGATCACTAAGTCTACGTTTAATATCGCTAACCTCCTTCCACATCCTCTCAATATTCTCATTTATTTTCCTAACTTCCTGCCATAATTTCTCCACTTCCTGCCATAGCTTCTCCTGGTTCTCAAGGATTTTTTGACTTATCTCAATATGCCTTTGGCTAATCTCTAGAATATTTCTCGTAATCTCCAAGTGACTTTCCTCTACTTTTGCGAGTTGCTCAGTAATTTCGAGCACTTTATTCAATGTATCTATCATGACCGCTTGATTCCTGGCGAGACCATCAACGGCATTAAGCACCTTATTTAGTGCATCAATTAATTGCTTAAGGCTTGATTGAACATCAGTGATGCCTAGCAACCCCATCACTGCATACCTAAGCTCCTTATCACGCTCTAGTAATTGTAGGAGTTCGTCCTTAAGCTCCACCAGTAATAAACGGGTTCTCGGGTTAAAAAGCCTATTTAAAAATATGGTGAGACAAAACCAAGCACGACAGAAGTATTCATTTAATATAGCTAATTCAGAATAAAAGCTACGGTAGCAACCCACTGCCCAGTTATTGAGCTGGCTGTTCTACGCCTATAATAATTTACTCATGTATTGATTTAGGTAGTTCATTAGCCTAATACCAGCGTCCCTACTCAGCGGCACCTTGATAATGACCTTATTGTCGTTTATTACGAGTTCGTAGGGTATCCCATAAACGGTCATTAACACGTGCTGAATGAACATTAGGTCAATGAGGAACTCCTTATCACCATAAAGGAGGTGCGCAAGAAGCCAAGCCCTAAACCTAAACCACAACTCCCCAAACGCCGCACCAACGCCAACCCAACCACCGAGGATCCAACCAATGCCCGCAATACCGAACAACAGCGGGATTAGGATGGCGATTACGAATATGGCACCATTACTAGTTGAGAAGTAAAACGTATAAAATAACAATGAAACAATGATACCCACAATAATTACCACAAACCCAACTGATAAATCAAGAAGGCGCATCATTAAAGTGACTGAATCATCAATTTAAATTTTAATTTAAAACGAAATCTTCATTAACTGCAGACAGACAGCCAACCGGAGCTTGCTGGTGAGTTGAGTATTGCTGTGCCCGATGTAACGTAGTAAATACCCGCTGGGTATAGGTCCCAAGTAACTGATGCGGTTGCAACCTGCCCAGAGACGCCATAACCATTCTCATTAATGCCAAAGTAGAAGCCTGTTGACTCCTTAACCTGGACAAACGAGACCGGTGGTGAGAATGGGACTTGTGGTGCCGCTAAGTTGCCCCAGCCACTTCATACTTGTCCGCCAATGGTTATTTCGTTGTAGAAGGTGTACCCAGGTATGCCGCCAACGTTTATCCAGCCCGTGGCCCAGTAAATACTTGATACACAGTCAGTCTCGTACTGCACATACTGATCAGCCTTGGCTACTGTTAAACCAAACACGTCCTTAAGATCCCACTCAATGGAATCGGTCACGATTAGGTTATCACCGTATTCACTGGGCTTCGGTAATAGTACGTTTATGGCGTAGGGCACATACTTGAGGAGGCTGGATCCGTTTTATTTAACTCCTGCAATACCTGACTATCGAGTAGGTACGTGAGTAATACAGTGGTGAATAGGGCAGCCGCGCCAAGGATGATTATGAGCCCCCTCTTATTCATTGTTCGGTTCATTAAGTTACCTTATTTTAACTAATATATATCGCTGGTATTATTTTTGAAAAATTCCTGGGTAAGGTTGATGAGGCATTTTGGGCATTGAGCTATGGTGATTGGCGCATCCTAGGCTGAGGAGGTGATGAGCTGGGGTTAGATGATCATTAAGGATTGTTGGTTAATCGCCGTCGGCCCGGTTTACATCACCGGTTCAGTGGGGACGGGAGGAGCTCATCCAATTACTTACTCACCAGCACTTCCCTTATCAACCTTTCCCAATCCTAGTCCTGGTTAGATTCCCTTATTTTGTACCCGGCGATTTCATGGTAATCATATAGTTAATCGGTAAATGGGTTCCCACGTATAGCAATACATACGTGAGCTATACACAATAGTGATGTGGTCTTGCCAAAACTTAAATATCCCTGAATCTAAAGTTTAGTGTTGACATGCCTCAGAATTACACCCGTTTGTTATATGGGCTTGGTGTTGCTATCTTTCTTAACCCGTTTGCCTGGGTCCTCATCATTCCTATTGCTTTAACTAATGGTTTCTCACCATCAATGCTTTATTGGATAGCTATTATAGCTATTTCGGTTATCGGCTTCGCCCTAATAACCAAGTTCCTTAAGGATGATGTTGTGGAGCTTGGACTTAGTTTTAGGAGGGCTCTTTTTCAGTCCTCGGTCTACTTAGCCCTATGCCTTATCATGCCCATTGGCGAGCTCGGCTTTATATATGCCGTCACGGGCTTCCCGCCGCACTTAAGTATTTCAGCACTTACGCCTAGCAATTTAGCTGTTCTCTACATGGCTACCTACGTCCCAGTAATAATCATCACTTTAATACCCATCTACGCCTTTGCCGCAACCCTCCTCAGTACGTGGTGGTTTAGGTCCGCGGCAAGGGGCGTATATGCCGTGCCCTAATTCCTCAAAAGATATTTTAACTACGTTGTTGTAATTACTCTGTGGTTGTTGTATTAAGGCGGTTGTCGCTTGAGGATTATGGCCCCTTTACTAAGCTTGATGTCGAGCTTGGCGATATCACGATATTCGTTGGTAGGAATAACACGGGCAGAAGCACGGCACTGGAAGCCATTACATTACTCCTCTCATCAATCAACAACTTTAGGGTAATAACATCCAGCATTGACGTGCTTTCGAACCTTGGGTTAAGGAGCAGGTACTTAATTAATTTGAGGAGTAATAAAGGTGTTGCGGTTGTTTCCGGCGATGTGGTTAGCCAGGGCATGAAGCATAGTATTGAGGTGATGGTAATCAGGGGCATTAATGGGCTGGGTGATCTCCGTGATAACGCGGTACGAGAGATCATTAGATCAATTACTGAATTAACACCGACATCTCAGAAAATACTTATGGAGGCATTTCATCGAGTATTACGGGAACGTAAGGATGGTAAGGATATTACTGAGGCGTTTAAGGAGTTTGTTGATGGTGTGATTTCCGTACTTAATAATCGTGTAGATGATTTGTTAGTGAATGCCGTTTTCGTAAGTACGTATATTGATGGTGAATTACTCAATGCTGCATTACTACCCTTAAGTGGAGTAAGGGTTAGTGAAGATATAATTGATAAGTTAAAGGAACTAGGATTGAGTTCTTCCGAAGCCAGGAGATTATTGAATATTCAATTGGGGAAAGTTATTTCGGGAGGTCGGATTATTCTCACTAGTAAAAAGTTGAATGTTGAACCAATACGTGTTCAGCACTTGTCGTTACACCCATTTTTAATAGATGATTTACCCCCTGATAAGCAGACGGAATTGATTGACCTATTGAGGAAGGAGATTCGTTATTTCTATGATTATAGGGGTGGGCAGGTTATTCTTAATTTTGATGGTAGTAGGGTCTCCGTACCCTACGCCCTGATGGGTGATGGCTTTAAGGCCTTGGTTAGGATGCTCGGTCTCATTGTCATGGGCGTTGACGTTACCCTGATTGATGAACCAGAGGCTCATTTACACCCTGGCTTTATGGAGGTGATTACTAAGTACATGGTTGAGCCCAGGTTCCTTGATCGTATTCAGTTCGTGATGGCAACACAGTCACTTGAGTTCCTCGACTACTTGCTTAGAGCGGCTGAAAAAAGCGGTGTCCTTGGTAGGGTTAGGCTTGTTAGGCTCTACTTGATGCCTAATGGTAGTATTGATTATGAGCAGTTGAGTGGTGAGGAGGCGTATGAAGAGATGGATGAACTCAAGTCGGACCTCAGGGGTCCCTAGCCATGCTTTGATTATACTATGTGAGGGTAAGCACGATTATGAATTTATTAAGGAATTGATCAGTAAGATAAACGTTAAGTGTGACGTTAAGGACCAGGGTCCCAGGGATAAGGACTTCATTATTGGGCACGTCGTGGATGGCAAACGGCTTTCTTACGTTCCTATCATCATTGAGGGTGGTAAGGATAGGCTTGATGGTAATGTTAGGCTCCTAATTAGTAAGTTACGTTCCGTCCATGGATCATCTACCTGGGTGTTGATTCTGCGTGATTCCGACTCTAATGATGCAGATAGCGCCTTCGATAAATTAAGGCGTGATATTGTCAGCCTCATTAATAACCCCTCTAAGTTTTTGCTATATAAACCGAGCATGGATTGCGGGCAAGGAATCCGTGTGGGGTCCTTCGTGTACTATGACTGTGACTTGAAATATATGGATGGCGTTGTCCATTTTCGGTTTATCTTTGTGGTTCCATCTCTGGAGGTTTTTCTTCGTAATTATGAGTATGTTAATGATGATTCAAGACTTCATTATGCCATTGATAAAGCCCTTAGTGATCCAGGAATAGTAATGCAGTAGATATCTTTAGGGGTGCAGTCGGTTCATGCTTGTTTGATGAGTATTAGGGTTTTGGTTTCTTTTGTTTTTATGTTTCCCTTACCTTGATTAGTATTGGTTTTCTCAGTGGGTTCATTAGGCCTGCCACGAAGAATTCCCTAGTGCCTAATTGGGCTAGGGTTGCCTCGCTCACGTCAGCCAGGTCCATGTATGCGGCTATCTCCCTGAGATCACCCTGGGCGCTTAACCTGCTGAAGAATATTGTGCCGAGGTTAGCCCTAATGCTTGCTCTAATGTCCCTGGTTATTCTTTGGCTTGCTGTGATTAGTGATAGGCCCCACTTGCGGCCTTCCCTGGCTGTGGTCTCGATGGCGTCGCCGCAGATAGTCCATTCATTCTCAGGTACGTAGTTCTGAGCCTCATCGATGACGAAGACTAGGTCTAGCGGTGACTTGCTGGCTTTAACGAGTCTCCAAGCTGCATCAATGACGTCGGCAACAATTGCCTGCTTAACCACTAACTCAGGGTCAAGGCTCAGGTCAATGGTCACTAGGCTTGAGCTTAATGCCCTGTTGATTATGTCCATGGGCGACAGAGACCTCCTGTTGAGTTCCTCGAAGAATTCATTCTCTATGAAGTAGTCAATGAAGAGCCTGGCCTTCTCCACAGTGGAGTCCCTGGCGCCCAGTCCCCTCATGCTATCCACCAAGTGCCTTATGAAGGACATCTTTTCCCACTTCACGGGCTGGCCTACCTGCCTTGACTGATTGTCAAGTTGCGGATCCAATAATTGCGCTGATTGTTGTTTCTTCATTTTCTTGTCGCTGCTCACGTACGTGATTACGGCTACCTCCAGGTACTCACCGAAGGTCTGCCAATTAAGCCTAGCCTTCTCGGCAATGACAGAGGCTATTGTGGGTGGTGAGATGGATATCTCCTTAGACGTGATAACTCTATCCTTAAAATACGGCGTGTAATCCACACCACTGTGATCAAAGATGATCACGTGCTTCCCAACTCTGATCAACTCCTCAACTAATACCTTAACGAGCCTGGATTTACCCACGCCAGTGGCCCCAAATATGCCGATGTGCTGATTGGCAAAGCTGGCGTCTAGGTTAATGGGCCAACCACTGTACTTATGATTGCCGACATGTATTGATAAGTTGGGCTTCACGTAATCATTGAGGAACTTGCCATCCCTAATCACAAAGACCTTAGAGCCTGGTGTTGGTACATGCCTAACCTCAAGCACGGACTTAGTACTCGGTTTTAAAGCTGCGTAGAGCCTAACCATGGCCGACGTGAAGGGCATGAGTATTGTTTGGTCAAGGACCTCAGGCCTGTCAACGAAGGGTGACCTAACCCTGTCCCTAATTAGTGGTTCGAGTTTTGTCACATTCCTAATCACGCCGAGGAGTAGTTCATCTTCGAGGGATGGATCATTAATAATGACGAGTTGTTCCTCTAGGGCCATGTTTTCGTTCTTCTTATAGAATTGAATGGGGACTAAACCAACCGATGCACCGCTTGTGGTTATCCCAATCTCTATGCAACACCTATCAAGCATACATGATTTAATCCCAGGAAGACTTATAAATTAAATACGTACATAAACCACCAATTACCTATCACAGGATTCATCTCTTTTCCTCAAATAATAAAATCATCACGTGTTTAAAGTTCCGATGCCTTCTGAATAATCTATAGGGCGTGAATAATCAATAGACCAGTAGGATTATTACACGGTTTTTCTATAGGTTATTAAATTGAAAATAAGTCATGATTTGCCTATAAATAATATATTTGTAAACTATAAGATAAGTATTTAATTTCAAAATATTTTAAACTGGTAAAATCTATTGATAAGGGGAAATTTTTTAAAAGGAGAGCAACAATCTATATTTCACTATGTCAAATCCACCGGAAAGGGGTCCTGAGATAGGCGAAAAGAGTGCAATAAAGAGTGATAAGCAATTAAGGAGAGCCCTGAACCAGTGGGATATTGCTTTCCTGGTCGTTGGCGCAATGATCGGTAGCGGCTGGTTATTTGGTCCACTTGGTGCAGCATCTACAGCAGGCCCAGCAGCTATACTGTCCTGGTTAATAGCTGGCTTCCTAATGATATTCATAGCATTGGCATATGCTGAGATTGGTGGTATGCTACCCAAGACTGGTGGTATCGTTAGGTATCCGCAGTACACACATGGCGGTTTCACATCATTCCTAATGGGTTGGGCATACTTCCTGAGCGCCGTCACGGTCGCGCCATCTGAGGCTATAGCAGCTGTGTCGTACATGTCCAGTTACTTACCGCAATTAATGTCCAGTGGATTATTAACCCCATTGGGCACTCTCGTGGCCGCTGTTTTAGTGATTTTCTTCTTCTTTCTTAATTGGTATGGTGTTCATGTCATGGGCAAGACAAATACGGGTGTTGGCTGGTGGAAGCTTCTAATACCAACCCTAACCTTCATCTTATTAATGACGCTTGCAATGCATGCTATTAATTATTCAGGCCTAGCTGGTGGTTTCATACCGTATGGATGGTCTGCTGTTTTCCTTGCAATACCAACCACCGGTATAGCCTATTCTTACTTAGGTTTTAGGCAGGGTATTGACTATAGTGGCGAGGCAAGGAAGGCAACTGACGTGGTTTGGGGTACAATAATTGGCTATGTAATTGTCATGTTTATATACGTAATGCTCCAAGTGGCATTCGTGGGCGCGGTTAATTGGGGTGCCGTTAAGGTTAGTCCAGGTAATTGGCAAGCTCTATATTCCTCAGTACTCAGTAGTGGTCCCTTCTATGAGATCATGACTACGAGTGGTATAGCCATACTCGCGGGTTTTGCCGTAATACTACTCATAGACGCAATAATATCACCATCAGGTACGGGCTGGATATGCATAGGCACAACGGCTAGGACAATATATGGATTAGCAGCTGATGGGCACTTACCGCAGACATTCCTGAGACTAAATAAGTATAGGGTTCCGTTGTGGCCTATGATAACAGCTTTGGTGCTTGGTTTATTATTCCTGCTGCCATTCCCAACCTGGTTTTCAATATCATCATTCATAACTATGACAACCGTATTCACTTACATAATAAGTGGCCCATCGTTAATGACACTCAGGAAGATGGCACCGAACGCCAATAGACCAATTAAGTTATCCGCCGCTTCAGTCATTGGTGCAATAGCCACAATAGCCGCCTTCCTAATTGTTTATTGGTCCACCTTCTACGTCCTATGGTTTGCAATAGCCCTAATACTTGCTGGCTTACCATTGTTTTACATGTACACGATGGTTAATAAGTACGGAGCCAGTAGAACAACGGCAATAATCTTAGGGATTATTTACTGGGTGGTCCTAGTACTATCCACATACTTCCTAATATACCTGCCATTTGCTGCTCCAGCTGGTTGGCCAGCTTCGTCACCGACCACAATGCTTAAGTTTGAACCTACGCACTTAATCGATTTCGTATCATACGTAGTGATAATGATTGCAATGGTAGTTGGCTTAACGCTCTATATGGCGTCAACGACTAAAGACCGCGAAACAGCCATGAAGCACATAGGAGCTGGTTGGTGGGTTGTGGCAACGATATTCTCGGCATACGTGCTATCATTCCTAGGCTCCTTCAGCATATTCCAGACGCCAATTATACCATTCCCGTGGGATACAGTGATAGCGGCATTGGTAGCCCTTGGGTTATACCTGTATGGTTCATATAGTGGTATATTCACTGAGGACCTTGCGGTTGCATTGAAGGAATTGGGAGGCGTCTAGGTAATTTTAACATCCAATCACAGGGGTTTCCTTAAAAATACCCCCTTTAATTGTATCCTGATGATATTAAGAAGTACGGGAATTATCCTAGCCCTGGATGTGGAGTGGAGTGTTGATAGATCCATTGCATTCCTTAATGACCTTAGTGAATTGATTGATGCAGTTAAGGTTGGTTGGTATCAATTACTGAACATGGGTCCGCAGGGAATTAGGGAACTAACCACTAACGTGGATAAGTACTTCCTGGCAGACCTTAAACTTGGGGATGTGGCTCACATTAATGAATACGTGATTAAAAAGATGCATGAATTGGGCATTAATGGCGTAATAATGCATGCAATAACTGGCAGGGAAAACCTAATTACTACCGTGAATACAGCCCATAAACTGGGCGTCGACATATATCTATTAGTCTCCATGAGCTCTGGTGGTGAGTTGTATGATAGTAACCTCAGGTATAACGTGTCCCTTGGCATGAGTCTCAATGTTAGTGGGTTTATTGTGCCAGCAACGAAACCAAGTGTAATAAGGCAGGTAAGGACTATGGTTGGCGGCGGGTACCAGTTATTGTCACCGGGCATTGGTGTTCAGGGTGGTAAACCCGGCTGTGCCATAGCCAATGGTGCCGATTTCGAGATCATAGGCAGGGCAATAATCAATAGCGAATCACCCAGGAAAGCAGCCCTTGATTTATTAAATTCAATTAGGGGTGCAGGGTGCTAGTTTTAATCCGGGAGTACCTTATCAATGGGTATTAATCTATCTCTCCAATCCGACACTAGTTCCAGTACTAGCATGGTCTCGGTCTGCGCAATGTCTGGATGTGTGGGTAGGTAATTAATCAGGAAGTAACTGAGTTGCCTGAGGTCCTTGGCCCAAACCTTAAGTAGAAGGTCGTAGTGGCCGGTTATTACGTAGGCCTCCTCAATCCAGGGAAGCCTCGGATCCTCGTCACTGTCCTTAAGTATCCTCTCCACAAGAACCACCTGGGCAGACTTACCACCACTGGGCGCACTTCTCCTAACACTAATCAACACATAGGCAAGTAATGAGAAGCCAACCTTAAGCGGATCGATCACAGCTCTGTATGAAGTTATTACCTTATCGTCCTCGAGCCTAGCCAACCTGGTGGCTACGGTAGTCCTCGGCCTATTTAGGATCTCGGCCAACTTACTTAATTGTAATCTACCGTCTTTCTGAACCTCCTTGAGTATTTCCTTATCCAGCTTATCTATTATTGTCATTGTTGGGCAATTAGTTTTTCCTTGTTTTAATTTTTCTGTTATTATGAAGAATAATTATTTTTTAAAGATTTAATTAAATGAGAATGCTTCATTATGCAGGTGACCAGCTAATCTTGTATTTAGCCTTCCAGTCATTAAACTCCTTCTTTTCAGCATCGCTTAGTGCCTTACTGAACCTGTACCAGTTGGCCTTGCCCTTGGCTGAGTCCGGAGCCTCACTGGTCTTCCATATGCAGTTCACTGGGCATACTGGTACGCAGCTGAAGTCGTCCTTACACATGTCCCATATTAGTCTCGCCTTACCGTTCTCGTCAAGTTCCAACGCTTGGTATGGGCATACGCTCACGCATGCACCACAACCGATGCAGATGTCTTGGTCAACAACAACCTTCTGGAATGGTCCTGTCTTCTCTGCCATACGGAATTAAGTCCCTAATTGGGGTCTTAATAACTATTACTATTGATACTGCATGAACGTAAGTATGAACATAGAGTATCAATTGATAAATAGAGTAAGTATTATACCCTAAAAAGTCTGGAGAAGTTGTTGGCAATTGATTCCCAAAGATTATCAATACCAACGCCCTTCAACTGGGCCACGATATTGGCTGCTTCCTTAACCATGGGAGGCTCAAGGGTAATACCCCTATACTCATATGGTCCATCGCTTTCAAGGAGGATCATGTCAAGCGGCGTCTCCCTAGCCACAACCCTGGACTTCTCCTGAACCTTTATTGCTGCATTAATCGATATGTAATAACCATAATCCCTAATCTCCTGAATCAGGTTAAGAGGACCCGTGTACCAATGGAACAACGCTCCATCCACATCAGCCCTCCTAACAATCTCAAGGACATCCACCCAAGCATCAGGCGCATGGATATTAAGCGGCAGACCATAATCTCTAGCCCAATTAACGAACACTCGAAAGAACTCAACCTGTCTACTGAAGGTCTGGGGAACAAATCTCCTATCAAGTCCAACCTCACCAATGCACCTAGCCTCAGATATTAGCTTATCAAGCTGCTTCAGCTCATCAAGTCCAACCTTATCCACATTCCAGGGATGAATACCAATACAAGGCACGATATTCTCATAGGTATTTGCTAAATCAATGGTTCTCTTTGACGATGGGTAGTCATCAGAGACCGCAGTAATGGTGATTTCCCTCACAAACTCAGCAATTCTACTATCCAAAAACTCATGTAGGTGTGTATGAGCATCGTAAAGCATCAGCATCATGAAAACACTTGTATATTAAAGAATTATTGCTATTGTTCGACCCTGAGTATTTTAGGCTTTGCCTCTGTAACATCTTCATTCCTGCCAATAATAACATACCTAATGGACTTAGCCAAGGGCTTAGTTTCACCGATATAGACAACATCACCGGGTTTAATATCGATGCATGGAGGAGCCCTAACATGAATTTTTTTCCTTCTCCTTTCATATCTCTTATACTTAGGGTTGTAGTGTAACCATTCATGAACAACAGTGGCTGATCTACCACGAATACTTTCAACGGTAACAGTAAAGACCTGGCCCCTGACGCTCAGATGACCATGCCAGGGGCACTCAGGGTCATTACAAACCTTCCTAGGTGGCAAAAGCCAGGGAATACCAACATGCCTAACCCTAACAAACTCACCATTAGGCAACTGAACCTCCTCACCAGGCCTAGGCCTCTCAGGCAACTCCTTAACAATGACCTCAACCATCAAGCCATGAACAAAGGACCCCTTTAAAACAATTTCTTTTGAGAGGTAACACAAAGACTTAAATATACAAATGCCACAAGATAGAAGGAAGTCCCAGAGAGGACCGAGGCGGTCCCCAATGAATACGGACGGACGAGCCGCGGGGATTACGAACATCCCTCCATCACCATTCTAGAACCTATCAAAAGGTATTACTAAGTTACAAACTATGCATCGCGTATTGATGGATTAATACGATTAAACACGTAATCACATTGATAAGACAATGATCCAGCATTAAACTATATTGATTAGCTTACACATGCGAAAATAATGATACCTCATTAACTAATTATTACCACCTTCCCATACTTACATGAATATGACGTTGGATTTTCGTAGTAGTTCGTAGCGTTAAGTATGAAGCCGAAGGTCGGTATTCCAAAGGCCTTAGATGCCACCATAACGGATATGTAAAGGTTCGTGCCCTCAGCAATACCAAGCAACTCTAGTTGAGTATTTGTGATGGTGGTGCTCGATGATGGCGGTATAATACTTGCTATCCCAAGCCCTGTTGCCACAATACCCGCTATTATACTGTATGGTGAAGGCGTCGCAAGTGACGCAATACCTGCTGCTAATGACCCAATGCCCGTACCCAATTGAGCTGTGCTTATGGCGTACTTAATCCCACCAAGAGTAATATAGTATATTGTCCCTAACGTACCGGTCGTATTGTAGACTGGACCATTGCACATGCTGAGTTGTTCAGCTCCAATTAGCGGATTAGGTGTAAAGCTCGCATAATCAATTACCGAGGATGCATTCAGAACTGGATAACCAATTAACCCCTTAGATACTGCAATGGCGCCGTAGTATAACGTGCTGATTGGGCCATTACCATAATCAACACCATATGTTAACTGTTCCTGCCTAGGCACGTAGAGAATTTCTGAAACAGTCGCTGAACCTAGATACCACGTGTAGCCAGTCGTTACATCTACATACCAGGCATCATATTTAACCAACGCCCACGTACCACCGTACGCCCAATAAAGTGATCCAGGACCTTGCGTTGAAGACATATTTATCGATATAGCTAGCGTCCACGACTCGCCCGTGCTATAAGATGTGCCTGTATCCCCATAGTTAGTTGCCAGAGCATCCCAGGAAACCGTACCACTATAGTAAACACCCAAGTAAGTTAATAATTTATTATCGTACTGCCTAACAGATTTATCCCACGTGACCCAGGCTAGTGGTAGTGTTCCGTTTATGCCTAGGCATGTTGATTCCGGTATGAATTCATAGGGCAAAGGCATGTAGATCTCCGGCTGAGGACCACTAACAGAACAATTATAAAGCACATAACCACCATAAGAACCAAAGACCTGAGGGTCAATCTCTCCTGTCGAATTAATTTTCATCTGAATAACCTTAAAGGGTTTTATCGTATTTACGTTAATGTTTATGGAGACCACTATGTACCTTGGTACTGCCGGGTTCATTGGAGCAACTTTAACGTCTCTGGCGGCTAAGACCCAACCGACGTTGTATGGTATAATTATTGGCACGACCCACGAATCATTACCGCTTATGTACGTTACGAATACTAGAAGTGACGTATTGTAGTCATTAACCGGCATTCCAGTGCCCAACCACTTATTGATTATAAATGACCATGCACTCTCATTGAAGGGTAGTGTGATTACACTGCCGTATGTGTGCTTCATTGGTGTGACTCCGTTGGGTAGGTTTGCGTAGATGCTTACGAATGCGTTTACTGGCTTTATTGTTGAGCCATTTATTACGTAAACCCTAATTACAATGCCGGGCGCCATCGATGGTAATGACTCGTAGTAGGATATTACACCGTTGTTCACCTTAATTGACTGTATTGGCGTGGGTTGTGCCTGTGCGGTGTTTAATAATAAAATTAGGATTGATATTATGGATAGAGTAAGTATGATTAATACCAGTGCTCTTACGTATTTTACTTGAGCCATAATCATCATTTATGATGAATTTCTTGGATTTTTTACTCTGGTGTTCATTTAAAATATGCCTGCTCTCTACATTCAGCGTCTCATTGATTTCCACTTAACAGTGAATACTGGAATAATCCTTATTAAGCCACTAAGTGCCCATGCCTCAGTATGGCAGGTGTTGGTATTTGCAGGTGGTGATGGTAAGAATGTTTTTCCTAGTGTAGTTGATTTCATAAATGGTTTTTACCCAACGCCCCTCGTTAGGCTTGACCGCTTTGGTGATGTCTGGGCGAAGCTGGAGTTTTTCAATCCACTTAGTAGGAGTATTAAGGATAGGACCGTGCAGTTCCTGCTTCGTAAATACTTAGATAGTGATTTGCGTGGCCGTTTTGTCTTTGAGGCCTCCTCAGGTAATGTTGCAATTTCTCTGGCAGCCCTGGCTAATGCTTATGGGTTTAAGTACAGGGCTTATGTCACGAAGCATTTACCTGAGACCACGGAGATGCTTCTCAAGGTCTTGGGCGCTGAGGTTGTTAGGGTTGATAGAGAGATGATTGATGAGGAGTTTTGGCATTGGGTTAGTGAGGAGGCGGCTAAAAATGAGGCAATTAATCTTAATCAGTTTGAGAATGTTGATAATCCCGAGGGTCATTACCATGTTACTGGCGAGGAAATCGTCAGGCAATTCAGAAGTATTGGTAAGGTACCCAGGGTATTAATTGCAGGTATTGGCACTGGTGGGCATATAACCGGTATCGCCAAGAGGCTTAGGGATGAGTTTGGCAGTATTTATGTCGTTGGTGTTGAGCCTGCGGCGAGTAGCGCAATACCCGGCATAAAGAGGCTTGAGTCTGGGACTAGGTGGGTTCGTGAGGTTGTTAATGAAGTTGTTGATGTTAGTCTTGAGGAGGCTGTTAGAGGTGTCATTACTGTGGCCAGGGGTACGGGTTTACTCGTAGGCCTTAGCAGTGGTGCTGTTTTTCAAGCCTTCCTAAGGGTTAGGGAGAGGTTTGGTGATGTGACTTACCTATTGATCTTCCCTGACGATATTTATAAGTACGTAAGTATCATTAGTCGTTTCGTGAATCCTACGTAGGTTTAGTAAAAGTTTTAATGTACTGTTTAAATAAAAACCTGGTAGGACTTTTTAACCTGTACACGTATACGTGATATGATGACTGGCAGGTACAAAGTCTTCATAAACAGGAAAATGGGTAGGATCCTAGTCAGTGGTAAGTCTGAGGACTTATCGCTCATTAAGGAGGGTTGGAGAATAATTTATGAGGACAATGATTGGAAAAATGCCTTTGAGTTCGCAAGGGATTATGCAGATAAGCACGATTATGTGCTTGAGTGGTACCTTGAAGAGGAAAGTGAGGTTTTAAAGGATGCC
This sequence comes from Vulcanisaeta souniana JCM 11219, assembly GCF_026000775.1. GTDB lineage: Archaea > Thermoproteota > Thermoprotei > Thermoproteales > Thermocladiaceae > Vulcanisaeta > Vulcanisaeta souniana. The sequence continues at coordinate 2,230,368 of NZ_AP026830.1, forward strand.
ATGGTTAATTAAAATCACTTAACACGTTCCCTATCAACCCTCTTAATAACATCGATTATTATGTTCACAGCCTTCTCGGCCAACTCCATGGGTATGTTTAGCGGTGGCGCGATCCTAATCGTGGACTTACCCGCGCTTATCACAGCAACACCCCTCTTGAAGGATTCATAGAGTACTTGCTCAAGTTCCTTGGTCGCATACTCCTTAGTTTTTCTGTTCCTAACTAACTCAACACCAATCATTAATCCCAAGCCTCTTACATCGCCAATTAACTCCACGTGGTCCATCTCTTCCATAAATCTTCTCCTAATGTACTCGCCAACCCTCTGGGCGTTCGTCATTAGGTCCTCATCAAGTATTACATTGATTACCTCGACGCCTGCTGCCAGCGCCACTGGATTTCCTCCAAAGGTATTTGCATGGGAACCCCTGGGCAGGTCCATGATGCTTGCCCTACCTACAATGGCGCCAAGCGGTAGTCCAGCGGCTATTGCCTTGGCCATGGCTATTAGATCAGGCTCAACACCCCAGTGTTGTATTGCGAACCACTTACCCGTCCTGCCGAAACCCGCCTGCACCTCGTCGTCGACTAGGAGTATTCCGTACTTATCAGTGATCTTCCTCAAACCAGGGAAGAAGTTCCTCGGTGGAACTACATAACCACCCTCGCCCTGTATTGGCTCAAAGAATATTGCAGAGATTTCACTTGGATCAACCATTTTATTGAATATCCAGTCCTCCAGGTAACCAAGGACTGCCTCGCCGCACTCCTCTTCGCCTAGGTTCCTTCCGAAGGGGCATCTGTATGGGTATGGATATGGTATGTGGACTACGTTTGGCATCATTGGGTTAAATCCAAGTCTCTGCACTGGCTTGCTTGCAGTTAATGCCATAGAGCCGTATGTCCTTCCATGAAATGCCCCTAGGAAGGCTATAACGTATGGTCTCTGGTTCCTGAAATGACCGCGTACGATCTTTATTGAGCCCTCTATGGACTCAGTACCGGAGTTTGTATAAAAGACTCTCTTATCGCCACTTATTGGTGTAATGCCTTTAAGCATGGATGCGTGTTTTACAATTAATTCGTAGTAGAAGTCCGTCATGCTGTAATGCGTAAAGAATTCTGCTTGTTTCCTAATTGCCTCAATGATCCTTGGGTGGCTGTGGCCTACGTTCATTACGGCTATACCCGCATTGAAGTCTATGTATAGGTTGCCGTCGACATCCTCAACGACAGGTCCGTAACCCCGCTGAATAACCAGTGGGTACCACCGGCCGAAGGACTGCATTATCAGTGACTCATCCATTTTTATTACCTCCTGGGCCTTGGGCCCTGGTGGTTCAACGAGAATCTTGGGCACATTACCAGGGTCTATTGACCAATACCACTTGGGTGGCATTGAGTATGCGGTTTTTATCTGATTAATAAATTCTTCTTTATAGGCCTTTGGCATTAATAGTTAGATAAATAAGCTATATTTATAGTAATAAGGGCTACTTAGTAGTTAATAGCCTGAGTCCAGCCACGGTAGGCGTGACCACAGCTCTACCATCAGGCAAGTACCTAATCCTAACCAGGTTCATATTTGATGCCCTAATTAATGCCTTTGTCACATCATTCTTCGAGGTCCCAGTCGACTGTGATACCATGTCTATTAATGAGCTCATTGTAGTGAAGCCAAGTTCATTAACGGATCTCAGGATCTCCATCTCAATATCGCTCATACCCACTGCAACAGACTCAAAGTTATTCCTCGCAATACCCAACCTAATTCCTGTAATTAGCATCTCAGAACTATTTCCATTACTTATTCTTACTAACTTGCCAAAGGTCTCCTGAGGCACTGCCGTTGATGTTATTATTAATTCATCAAATACGCCTAGATCACGGGGCAGTCGATTAGTCATAACGTAAACATTACCGGCCCCCCTCACTTCCTGTAGGACGTCCTTGATTTCATCAATGAAGTCAGCGACGAGGATCATGGAGCCCCTAATACCGTTTGTTGCACTATATGCAAGTATGGCTGCAGTCACCAGAGACCTCAATGGTTCAACTAGGGGCATGTCCACGCAGCCCCTACCTATGGGCTTCCAAATGCCGAGGGTGTTCATGATTCTCATGAAGAAGTAGAGCCGTGCAGCATCATAGTCTATGTAAGTTTCAAGAATGTAGTTGATCGCATCATGGAGTCTTGATGAGTTAATTAAGGCATCAAGCAGTAGCCTTGAGTCATCATCCCTTAATTCAAGTATCTTACTCCATAACAGCGCTATTCTTGAGTTGATACCGGGGCTTAAGTCCATGTCAATGCCAATACCGCCATTGCCCTGGCAAATCATTGATACCCACCAGTCATTATTCGGCAGTATATTGCGGACTAGGTAATCGAGTCCCAGGGAACCATGCACCAGCGTTAGCATTGGATCATTTTTCTTACATCGTTGTAAAAGATTAATGATTAAAAATAAATGATTCGATTAATGTGAGGAATTTTTAAATTAGCGATTTATGCGGTTTTGGGTATCAATGGCGAGGAGTGTAAGGACCCTGGCTGTATTCGCATCGTTACTGGCACTATTGAGTAGTTTCACGTATAACATAGCCATTACCAGAAAGATACCCACGGTTGGACTGGGATTATTATCACTGCTGAACGCTGCAGCTGCTTTCTCAGCACTACCAACGGCCTTGATAGGATTTACATACCCAAGGTTGACCGCTAGGGATAAGGGACTGAACATTAAGGCAGCCCTAGGTGTTTCATCAATACTATACCTAGTAACCCTAGCCTTAACAGCAGGATACCTAATCAGCGTCTGGTCAGAGATGGGTAACTACGCATTGCTGATATTCACAATAGCAACTCTTTCTGAGGTGACAGTATATCTGCAAACCGTAACTAACTCAGTACTCATGGTTAAGGACAGGAGTAGGTTCATAATAACCTCCATTATTCAATCAATAATGAAATTCATGTTCATACCAGTAATAATGTTCATGGGTTGGACGATCGCTGCCGTGCTCTGGTCCTCATTCTTCATAGCCATCATACCATCAGTATACGCCTTCCTCTATACACTGAGGTTTCATGTCGATGTACATAATGTTCGTAGATACCTCAGGGAGGTCATTAACTCCTCCTGGGTTCCGTTAATGGGCTATGCCATTAACTCCTTTAGATCCCTCGATGCAATGTTCATCGGCATCTTTGGATACGCCCAGCTGGGTGTTTGGTACGTGATCTTCATCCTCAGTAAGCCCTTTGGTTATGGTAATGCCATTGTCAATGTTACGTATGGAGAATTGCTTGAACGTAACAGACTCAGCATAATATATAGGGACCTACTAATAATACTATTCATCACCACATACGCTGCACTGGCACTAACCCTTTTCCCCAGCGTTTACCTAAACCTAATTAGGCCTGGCATGAGAGGTGAATTTAGCCTGTTGGTACTACCCATCGTCCTGCTGGCCATAAATAGTGTGTTGGGCAATGTTAATCAATTCATTAGTAATGTGATGCAGGGCATTGATAAGAGGGACATAGAGGGTAATAGCGAGATAAGGCCCGGCGTTTATCTGAGGAGCTTAGTACTGCATACGCATTTAGCGGAGCTTATGTTCACGATCGTCTACCTATCAACAATGATCCCACTAATACTCCTATTCAAGGGCCTTGGTTTTGTATATTATGCCGTAATTGGCGCGTTGATATCCTCATTACTAGCCAACCTAGTGGCATTGGGCTTTAGATTCACTAAGTTCGGTGTCTTCAGGACCGTGTTCAAGGGTAGGGATTTCCTTATTGACTATGTGGCGCCATTAATAGCATCAATAGCCATACTAATACCCATAACACGCATTATTAGGTTCACCCTTTATTCGAGCGTTATAATTTCACTGGTACAGGCCCTAATAGTGTCTGTTATAACCCTGGCAGTTTATGCGGGCATATCAATGCTTATATCGAGAAATGTTAGGATAATGATTACGATTTTAATTAGGAGAATGCTAGGGGCGGTCACGATTTCTCAACCCTAATGACTTGGGGGACCCACTTCCAGGACAGGGCGGCGTAAATAATGTACAACAGTAATGCATTGAAGAATGCAAAAACAACAAGACTTCCATAGAGCAACCCAGGTTCTACAGATACAAGTTGCAATAATGCGTTTAATTGGGGCGTCAACAATGTGGAAACCTTAAGCGTATCAGCCACTTGCAGTGTAAACTGCAGTCCATAGGCCTTAACCAATACCGGCACAGCAGATAGGGGCGGTACAATGGCATATGGCAAGTGGGCAAGTCCGTTCATTACCTCTGCACTGACCATAAGCAGGAGCACCAGGACCAACTTGAGGGCTGAGATGGGTCTATTAATGAACTTTAGGGATAGAGTTATTAGTATTAATAGTATTGCGCCTAGGGCTACGTCCATGTAGAATACGCCAGTCAGCATCATTGTCGGTTCATAGACTGGGTATAGACTTGAGGGCAGGTATGCAGGTGGCTTGCCGAATATTGACCAAGCAACCGTTGGGGAGTATAGGTATACCTCGTATAGGTATAGCCCGGCGAATACCGCATAGAGTACACCGAACACTAGGCTTACCCAATTGCTAATCCTGTAACCCGTTAATCTATACTCGCTTCTATCCACGGCATACCTCCAACCAAATATGGAGTTCATGAGGACTCCCGTCATGGCGATTGCACCAAAGAGTGTGGCGAGGAATAGCGGGATATATGTTGGGTTCAGGAATACCTGGGACCAATTAATGCCCAGTGTGAATCCAACAATTGATGTCTCATCCTTAAACACCTCAACACCCGCTGGGTAGTTTATGAAGGCGAACACTAGCCTAAACATGGCTGGTATGACTGTGAGAGCTATCGCCATACCATAGCCAATTGCCACATGTTTCACTGGGCTGACTCTGCCGAAACTTCTGTAGTAGAAGCCTATGAAGGGCAGGGCTATGGCTACGCCAAAGGCTATTGCGATACCCCACACTGGCCATAATAGGGCTCCGGCTATGTTTGTGAATATAGGTAGTAACCCAGCGAGGAATACGGTTATTATTGTACCGAAGAGACCGCCAATCGCGTAAACAGTGATCAAGTAATTAGCCATGTTATGGGCCAACTCAACATAGACCTGCCTATTACGCCTATGACCAATCAACTCAAGCGTTGGTAATAACCACCCCAGGCCAAGCACTGTGTAAACCAGCGGCAGGTGTACTGAGAAGGCCCAGGCGATTAGGCCCACGGCTATGTCTGTTGCCGAGACCATACCTATCACCTCAATACTCCACCACCTTGACCTCTTCACGCCTTGGTGACCTCCTTAGGTATAGGTATACCATGAACACCGCCAGTGATGGCATTGCAACCTCAACAATAAGCACCAACACGGCTAACCAAACTGGGAAATAAAGCGTTGGGTTCAACAAACCACTTGGTCCAACCGGTACGCCAGTAATTACCGGCGGACCACCACTTGGATTGGAGCTAACTTGAACAAGTATGAATGGGTACCTACCAGACTCTGCAGATACTGCGCCGCCGATTGATGCGAAGGCCGCAAAGAATGGCATTAGGTAAATGCCGCTCTTCTCGAAGAAGTTCGCCAAGGCCCTAGCCCAACCAAAACGACCAAAGAAGTTTGGGAATAAGTACCATAGCGATAAGGCACCGCTCCATATACCAAGCAGTACCCCGAATATAACCATGAATACCCAGTAGAAGACAAATACAAAGGAGGGCGGCCTAACATCAGCTGGCCAACTGAAGTAGCCCCAGAACGCGTGGTTAAACGATCCATAGGCTAGGAAACTCGTCAAAGGATCAACCTTGAGACCGTTCCAGAACATGCCCTCGAGAGCTGCCAACTTAAGTGGATCATCCTGTAAAACGAGCTCGCCCTGCAGATGCCCAATTACGAAGCCCTGTATTGCCGTTAGTACGGCTACCGTTGGCACCAGGATCTTAAGCATCATTAACCTCTCGGGTTTCCTATCACGTATGTATAGATACAGGTATATCGCAGCTATTATCGACCAGGTAAGTATTACTACGGCCAGTATGCCGTGGAATATGAATACGTTCGCGCCCCACCAAAACACGTTCCAAGCATCTATTGGTGAGGCCCACTTAATTACGTAATCCGTTAAGCCAACAACGCTCTGTCCAGTGGCTTGGTATAGGTTTACCACCTCGAGGCCTGGTGGCCTCATGCTCAGTGACGCCATGACGGCAAGGATATTATAGGCGCTGTAGTAGCCGCCAAGCGCTGCCACTATGCCTATTACCCAGTGCAGTGCTTGGTTTCTTATCTTATTCCACGTGAATACATAGAGCGGCAGTATTATCACCTCAATGAGGAAGGCAAATAACTCAAGGTAAAACGGTAATACTATTGCCTCGCCGATCAGTGATATGAAGTTGCTCCATAATGTGACCAAGCCGAACTCAACCAATGTACCGAAGGCCGCACCAACGCCAAAGAATATTGTTGATATTACAGAGAAAGTCCTAGCCGTATCATACCAGAATTGATTGCGGCTCCTTATGTAAAGGAACTCCGCAACTATTGCCAGGAGTATAGTGCCGAGGAAGCTTGATGCAATGGCCAGGTGGGCCAGTATACCGACTGCGGACACGACTCTAACATCCGTTGGTGCACCAAGTGTGGGTTGGTCCATCATTATATTATTAATAATTCTATAAGCTTATATACTGATAAGGGATTTATAATTCCCCAGGCATTATGCTATGTATGTTCATTGAAAATAACAGCATTTATTAATAATAAAATGTATAATTATCTATGCAATTGAGTATAAATTGTTCAATTCCTAAGGAACTGCCTAGCCGCAATTATCAACGGATCCCAGACCTGGGTCACAGCAGGTAGATAGGCCAGGTCGTTCATGAATAGGTCCTCAACGGTAGAGCCCCTAGCCATCAATGCAGCTAATACATCGATTTTACCAAGGACATAGGAACCATCATCACCAAGTACCTGGGCGCCCATAACTCTCATGCTGTCCTCATCGACTATTAATTTTATCGTTACATAACCACCGCCAGGGTAGTACCTAGCCTTGGTCCTCGCCGTTATTATCGCGACCTTTGCCCTAAACCCATGTCTCACTGCTTCCTGTGTTGTCAAGCCAGTGCTCGCTATGTATAGGTTCATGAACTTGGTCATTGATGTACCAACAACCCCTGGAAAAACCATGGATCTGCCGGCTATATTACTACCGGCAACGAACCCCATCTTATTAGCAGTGGTCCCGAGGGGATGCCAATAGGGCTTGCCCGTTATTAAGTTCCTGGTCTCGGCAATATCACCTGCAGCATAGACGTTATCAATGCTCGTCCTCATATGGACATCAACCCAAACAGCCCCGGTCTCACCAATGCGTAGATTAAGTTGCCTGGCGAGTTCCACATTTGGCCTTACACCTGTCGCCAGTACTACAGCATCAACCACATACCTACCACCATCCGTGATTATCACTTGCTTACCACCCTGGTTATTTACCTCAAGTACCCTTTCGTTCAATTGCAGTTTTACACCATGCTTAATTAATTCGTTCTTAACGATATTACCAACATCCTCATCCAGGGACCTACGCAGTGGATAACTTGATCTACCAATCATTATCACATCCTTGCCCCTAAACCTAAGCGCTTCAGCTACCTCAATACCCACATAACCAGTACCAATAATGCCAATGGTACCCGCGGAGTATAATGCGTCCCTCAATTTTAATGCATCGGCTGGGTGATGAACCGTGAACACACGATTACCCATAATTGGTATACTGGGTATGGAGGGCACGGATCCCGTTGCAAGCACCAGATAATCCCAATCAATCTTGTTCCCCCTATTGGTCCTTACATAGTTCCAACCAACCTCAATGACCGCCTCATTAAGCCTAACGTCAATACCCCTGGTACTCCTAAAGTAATCCGGTGCGTAGTGCATGAGTAATTCGTAATTATCAAACAAGCCCTCTAGGTAATAGGGTATTCCACAGGGTGCGTGACTAACCATGTTACTGCCTTCAAGCACTACTACATCGACGTCGCGCTTCAGCCTCTTTATTCTTGATGCAGCGCTCATCCCAGCGGCTCCACCACCAATTATCACCGCCCTCATGATTACAAATCAAGAGGAAGAAAAATTAAATTATTCCTGTGTCATCCTGTAGATTGATTATTAATGAGCAATGACGGCAGCGAGGGCTTGCTCAGGGTAATAGACATGATGAGGGAGCTGGAGAGGTACCTGGCTATTCTCTACAGTATTGCGGCCTTCGGCATCAAGGACCCATACATAAGCGCTGTTATGAGGAAGATAAGCATTGAATCAGCAATGCACAACTACATACTCACCATGCTGAAGCCCCTGATCCACGAGTGCCCACCAAAGAATGTACTTGATATTGAGACCCTGGTCTCCCTACAGGGAAATATCGAGGAAGCAATAACGCATACAAAATCATTAATAGACTTCATGGATTCCATGGTGAAGACAAACAATGACATAACCAGCTCAGTTGTGGATAAATTAACCGAGCTTGAGAATTACGAGGAGAGTGCCGTAAAGATATACAGCTTTCTGCTCAGGAGTTACCTACCAATAACGAGCACCAGGGTGGACTCTAAGTACCGTGTGTCCTCAAAACTCATTGTTAAGCTACTAAAGAGTATATCTGACGATGAGAAGCACCACAATGAATTACTGCAATCCGTTAGAGAATTAATAATGGAAAGAAAGTAGGTCCACTTGGTGGCTTCATTGTTATCTACGACACCGTAAGAAATTAAAGGTCTCCAGTACGTGCATTACCGTGGATAAACCAAGGCCCTTCCTTAGGGAATCCACAGGGCTTGTTAGGGAGATTGGTCCATGGGCAGCCCTGCTCATGAATACGGCATTCATGGCCTTTCAATCGGGTTTCATATTACTGGTTTCAAGTATGTTCAATTTCCCAAGAGGAAATCCAATAACTGCAATAATAATCGGCGCAGCCCTGTTCCTGCCGTTCACAATACTACTCAATAGGGTTGGTGTGACGTATTACAGGACAGCCAGTGACTACGTATTCGTAACGAGGAACTTACACCCATCCATAGGTTTCGCATCAATGTTCATGTTCATCATAGACCAAATGTTCTTTAACGCCGTACTAACAAGCCTAGGCATAATCACAGGATTAGCGCCTGCTGTAATGGCAATGGGAATTTCAGACCGCTCGGCGGTTCTCACGGGTCTTGGCAATGCATTAATGAATGATCCACTGATGATCTTCCTAACCAGCGCCATGATCCTGATGATCCTCATACTGATTAACGCGCTATCAGCAAAGGCAGGCAAGTACCTCGCATCCGCAATCTCCCTTTTCGGCATAGCAACATATGTGCTAACAATAATACTATTCTACGCATACACCCCGCAAATAATTAACGCAATTAACCTCGTCGTCCCAAACCTACTGAACCAGGCAACTGTGGTGTCGAGGGAGTTGCCGAGTTATGGGTCAATTACGGATACAATCTACCTAATACCCTACCTGGCCTACGTGTTTCCGTTCGTGAACTTCATACTATCCGTTGGTGGCGAGGTCAGGAGGGGTAGCGCAATACCACTTGCGGTCTTCGGAACCTACGTAATAAGCACCCTATTCCTGGCATTTGGCGTTTGGGCAGTGATGGCCTCACTGGGTACCAGTGCACTGAATGGATTATTCGCAATATACTACGGTGTTGCCAGCGGTACCTCCTGGCCAAGTTCATTACCACCACCATACCCACAAGCCCTCCTAATACTGGCTGTTAGGAACCCGGTGTTCCAGTGGCTATTAGCCATTGGTTCATTTACCTGGTACATCAACGTGGTTTCAGTGCTAGTGATACAGATAGCCAGGTACCTACTTGCCCTGTCATTCGATAGGGTGTTGCCATCGATCTTCGCATATGTAAGCCCGAGGACACGCACACCCGTGATCGCCCACGTGACTGACCTGGCAATAACCCTGATAATAATGTATCTATATAACTTCAGTGTTGTTCCGTTGCTGTCGGCCACCATGGACGTGAGCACCCTAGTCACGATCTTCATGTACTTCATGATAATTACAATAACAGCAATAGCCCTTGGCCTAAGGTCGAGAAAAATGGGCACTGCATTACTCGGTATGTACACAACAGCATTATTCTCCTGGATAGCCTATGAGGAAATAGTGAACCCAATGGACTATCTATTCGTACAATCAATAAATATCTACATAATAGGCTTCTTTGTGGCAATATTTCTAACGGGCCTGGTAATTTACTACGTAATGCGACTATACAGGTTAAGCAGAGAGGGCATAGACATAAACGTACTGTTCAGGGAAATACCGCCAGAGTGATTAATTGACCTCCATTGAAAAGACGTCAATTATCCTATTACTCCTTATCCTGATCACGGTCTCCAACGGCCCATCCCTAACTACCACAGTTATCATACCATTCTCATAATCAATAAACGAAGCTTTCCACTCATAATTAAGTTCCATTATCTCACCATTCTTCCAAACGCCAATAACCTTGGGATCAACATGGACTATGGATAAGCCGTCATTAATCCGACACCTCCTCTTAACAAGCTTTACGAAGTACCCAAAGCCGCTTGCCACCAAGGTCTCTCCACTACACCTCATGGATTCACCTGTGTACTCGCCATAGACTTCCCGTTAAAGCCCACGTGGCGCTTTTAAAGACTTCCTATCCAAGGGAAGAGTTAATCAAAAGACCTATATAATGCCCAGGCCCGGTTATTACTAAGGTGCGAATAAACCCAGCACTATGCATTAGATGCAGGGGGGAATACAACCTATGCGGTCTATCCTACTGTCCGGTCCTCACAGAGTTACGTACAAGACACATACTCAGGGGCGTAACTAACAGGGATCGCATTGACGGATCATCACCGCCAAGCGTATTCATTGGCCGCGTTGGTTACCCAAGGGTCAATGTATATCCAGCGACGCCACCTGTTCATGGTGATACGAGTAGCCTTGAGGACCCAAGGGCTTGGATGGGCATGAGACTGGAGGACTTCCTATCAAGTAGGTTATCCCTGGTAAGAGGTTCTGTGAGGGTTAGGGTTGAGGATGCAAGGAATCCGCCGAGGACTCTTCATGATGTTCAAGTAATGGTGTTATCAGGGAAACCCGTGGATTCCGAACTAGTGCTTAAGAAGCCAGTTAGTGGTAGGTATGTGCTTGATGAGCATGCGCCGCCCTTTGGTCCATCATCACCACTACAGAAATTACGCGTGAATACATTGCCGCCACCACCAAGGATTGTTGATAGGGTTCATAGTGATACGGACCTAAATGCCACAGAGGCCATACTGACGCTGTACTATCATGGCATTGACGTTCATCACATATCAAGGCTATTAAGCGTTGGCGCCCTCGGTGTTGGTAAGAGGAGGAGACTAGTGCCGACTAGGTGGTCTATAACAGCAGTTGATAAGCAAGTCTCCGATAAACTACTCAATGAAGTTCGTGATTACCCACTTATAAGTGAGTACAGAGTTTACGTGAGGAAGTTTAAGGACAACACGTTCATAGGCATACTGGCACCCCATACCTGGCTTTACGAGTGGGCTGAGGCCTGGTGGCCCGGCTCAACGTGGAACATGTGGGGTGGCGAAACAGCCCTAGAGCTTGATTATGAGGGTTACTGGGGACGCGATGACTATCCATCAATAGGCGGTTGCTACTACGCGGCCAGGATAGCCGTACTTGAGGCATTACACTCAATACGTAGACAGGCGGCTGTCATACTATGGCGCGAGATCTACCCAGGCTTCAACCTGCCAATTGGTGTCTGGTGGGTTAGGGAGAATATTAGGGCTATGCTTAGTGGGCCATACGAGAGGTTTCATGACCTACATGACGCCCTCAAGTATGTTACCGGTTTCCTCAAGTTACCAATAAGTACCTGGGTATCCAAATCATATGTAATAAGGATGCTAACTAGGCAGTCAAGTATAGTTGATTGGCTGGGGTAGGCAAATGGCAGGTACAGTCGGGTTAGGCAACGTGGTTGTCAAGGAAATAAGGGTTAAGACCGCACTATCCAGGTCAGGACTGCCTGAGTACGACTACGCACTAAACCCATACCTAGGTTGTCAGCATGGCTGTATTTATTGCTACGCCATGGATTTCACCAGGAGCGAGCCAGGGAGAAGGTGGGGCGAGATAGTTTACGTAAAAGCCAACTTAATATATGCCCTCACGAAGGACATAAGGAAACTTAAGCCAGGCATTGTCGGCGTGTCCACAATAACCGACCCATACCAACCCGTGGAGTCCAGGTATAAGTTAACCAGGAGAGCCATTGAGTTACTATGTAATGCTGGTTATCACGTTAGCGTACAAACGAAGTCAGCATTAATCATTAGGGACCTGGACATAATAAGTAAGTGCGGCAAGTCGGTAGACGTGGGTCTCACAATAACCACAATGAGGAATACGTACAGAGCCGTAGAGCCCATGGCCGCACACCCAACGGCAAGGGCATCAGCACTTAGAAGGATCGCCAGTTTGGGTATTAAGACCTGGATATTCCTAGGCCCAGTGATACCCGGCGTAAACGATAAAGTGGAGGATTACGAACCAGTAATACGCCTGGCCAAGGAAACAAATTCACAGGTAATAATTGATAGGTTCAGGCCAAGACCAGTCGTAATTAAGTTCATGAGCAGGAAGTTAAACCCCATATACCCGGCGACCAGGGACTGGTGGAGTGAAACCCTGAACTCAATAATGAGACTGTGCAGGGAGTACGGCGTTAATTGCATCACGGCAGAGGATGAGTGGGAAATAAATCGAAAACGAGAGAAATAATAGGTTAATGCAGGAAGATTTAGATAAAGTGTAATAATTAGCAGTATAGGTGAGCGTGGTTAAAATTGATAATAGACTACCAGGGGGACTTGCCAAATATGGCTCAGTGATCATAATTGATGTTGGCGAATACTTCATCGGCATCCCAATACCTAAGGTTCCATTGACATCAACGTTAGGCATTATCAAAAAGTGAGGAAGCTGATAAATTAACTATTATGTGTTGTGAATGAATACTTCAGTGGGATGTTGCTAAATAAAGAGTTTTTGATGCGCATATGATAAGACGGTAGGATTATCGAGAATTGGCCCTAGGGGTTTCGTTTAGTGTTGTGCACTTAGAAACCTTTATTAATTAAGTCGTTGATTTTTATTTGGCGATTAAGTGGCTCAGTCAGGGAATGAGGAGCAAATAATTAGGGAGATAATGAATGCTTTGTCAGGTTCTGCGCGTTATATGGCTGATGAGATCAGGAGTACCTTTTCTAGGTATGTGGATATTTACAGGGGTGTCTCTGGTTTTGAGACTCAGCAGGTTAGTCTTGGTACTGTGGAGAATAGTAAGAGGATCTTCTTGATTCAGTCCTCGGTTACGGAACCGAATTACGACTCAGGTAATTACCTGGTGAACGCATTCAAGGGTTTCTTTAGTATTGATGAAAATTTCTACCCAACATACCTAATGGGTGGTATTGAGTGCTATATGCAGTCATCACCAAGTGAACCCACTGGGATTAAGGTTGGCGGTTCCATGGTTTCGATCTATAACGGAGTTGAGAACGTTGAGGATAAGGACATGGGACAAGTGGTTTGTGCAAAGAAGGCTAGTATTAGGTTCTCAGACAACGTTAATGGCGAGGTAACCGCAAACCCAAGTGACCTATTCAAGGCAGCACTGGATGTTTTGAACAATGTTAGGGGTAAGTTTAACAATATGCGTGATGATTTCGTGAATACATACGGCTTCGAACCAGGCGACATAACGCTAACGGGTAACGAGGTTATGCTAAGTACCTTATTCGACCTTAACATGTCAAGCACAATGAGGGACTACATACAGAGGGTTTTCTCGAGTATTGTTCCTGGACAAACCCCTGAACTAGTGGGGTTGGGGTTACTGTGTGGTGCTCAGCCTGACCTAGTGTTCTCATACGATGATGCAGAGAGAATACTGGTGCTCGGTCATCCGCACAAGGTTAGTTCAGGGGATTGCCTTAAGTACTCAATAATCAAGTACATGTGATTTTATTGAATCATAAAAATCACTGACTTAAAATCTCACCATTCCTCTCCTTAATTGCGTTCATCAGAAAATTAATTACCCTGTTAATCTCGTTCTCAGCAGCTTTCTCGTCCTCTGAACTCACGTATACATGGATCTCGACAAGTGGTGACCTAATCTCGTGACCCTTGGGATGGCTCTTAATGTAGACCCTGTTGCTCATTTTCATGCCTCTCTCGATTATTGGAGCCAGGTCAGCCTCGGGAACACCCTTCACGGTTATTGATCTTTCAACAAAGTGAAGTCTAGGTCCTATCTCGCGTAGTTTCGGCTCTACGTAGTTTTCGAATATGCCCATCATCTCCGCGGGCACGCCGGGTAGCGCAATTATTACCGTATTGCTCTCCTCAACCCAGATACCCGGCGCAGTGCCAACGGGGTTTGGAATTGGTTTCGCGCCCTCAGGCATCTTCGCCTGTTTAAGCCTTGGTTCCGTTAATTCCAGCCCCTTCGTCCTGAAGGTCTCTGTGACGAGCTTCAGTGCATCATCATTAACAACGTACCTTCTGTTGAGGGCCTTGGCGAGGTACTCACTCGTCCTATCATCAAATGTTGGTCCTAAACCACCTGTGGAAATAACAACCCTAATGCTCCTCCTAATAGCATCCCTGAATACCTCAACCTCGTCCTCCTCATTGTCGGGGATTGCTATTATCCTTCTGACATCATAGCCAAGGAGCGTTAATTTCTTGGCAAGCCAGGTGGCGTTTGTATTCACGGTCTTTCCAATCAACAATTCATTGCCTATGGATATGATCCAGGCCGTATAACTCATTGTTTTCCTAGTTTTATCACTTATTAAATTGCTTTTTGTGATTGGTTAACGAGGGTATATTAATAAATGAGTCAACTTAATTAGTGGGTGGTTTTAGGTATGAGAAGGTTTGCAATCATAATCCTGGATTTAGATGATATTCACCCAGGCGAGGAGGATAAGGCCAGGATTGTGAAGATGATTGAGGAGTCCCTACAGTGGTGGCATGGTTACTTGGGTCATAGTGACAGGTTAGAGTTTGATAAGTGGAAGGTTTACTACATGGAGTTCGGTGACGAATTAATGGTTGCCAGGGTACTCAATGCCCTTGGTAAGTTCAGGGAGTACATAAAGGGAGAGATATGACGCCTCCCTGAGGATTACTCCACCTTGGATTCCTCATAACCACAGTTTGTGCAGTGCAGTACGTACTTAATGGCGTACCTTCCATCAACCTGGACAAGGGCCTTGTCAGTGATGATCATCCTATGGAGACAACGCGGACATGTATAACTACCCCTATAGCCATGCTTACCCAGTATTCGCCTCACGGCATATAGGCTGATACCCAGCTTGGTGGATATCGCCCTCTGGCTTAACCCCTCCGTGTATAGCTTAAGGACCTCCTCAATGACGTCCCTTGGCATTAGATCAACCTTAGAAACCACCTTGCCCTCCGTCCTAAGTCTCTCCATTGCAGCCTTGGTCCTCTGTCTAATGAATTCCCTCTCCATGGATGCTACAAAGGCCAGGACGGTCCTAAGGAACTGCCTGTAGGCGCCATCAAGGTTCTGAAGCACTGACTCCTTTTCACTAGTACTAACTATGAGTAAGCCAAGCCTGTTTTCTACGATATCCAACAACCTGAAGAGTTCCTGGAAGTTCCTAACGAGTCTTGAGGTTTCATAAACCAGTAAGACCATGGGCCTTGGGCTCAATGTGCCGCTTTCCACGTCCTTAACCAATTCCCTGAATGCCGGCCTGTCCATGATCGGAGAGGCACCGCTGATTGCCTCGTCAATGTAGAGCTTCAGTATTTGGAATCCCCTGGATTCACTCCAACGCTTTAGATACTCCACTTGGTTTGCTGGATCCTGCATTTCCGTGGAAACCCTAACGTAGGCTATTGCTGGTATCACTTCGTTGATTATTGGATGGTTGCGTTTTTAAATGATGCGTAGGGGTATTATTGTTTTCATAATTATAAATAATATAAATAATAATGCTTAAAAAACATAGCCTATTTAGGTTGTGAATGGTTCGGGTATTAATAACGGACTCCGTGGACGAATACATAATCAATGGTTTAAAAAGCCGCGGTATTGACATTGATTATAGGCCTGGGATAAGCAGGGAGGATTTACTTAAGGTCGTCCCTGGTTATGAGGCCCTGATAGTTAGGGGTAGGACCAAGGTCACTAGGGATGTTATTGATGCAGCCAGTAGGTTGAGGGTCATAGCCAGGGCTGGCGTTGGGCTTGACAATATTGATGTTGAATATGCCAAGGCAAGGGGTATTGAGGTTATTAATGCACCCGAGGGTTCAACGCAGTCCGTTGCCGAGTTAACCATTGGTTTGATGATTGCAGCTGCAAGGCTTGTATCGCTTCAGGATAGGTTGATCAAGGGTGGTGAGTGGCCCAAGGGCAAGTACATGGGTATTGAATTGTTTGGTAAGACGCTCGGTATTATTGGCTTTGGCAGGATTGGGCAGAGGGTTGCTGAGTTGGCTGGCGCGATTGGCATGAGGGTTATTGCATATGATGTAGTTGACATTGGGGATAGGGCATCGAAGCTTGGCGTTGATACAGTAGGCTTTGAGGAATTACTGAAGAGGAGTGACTTCATTGCGATTCACGTATCCCTAACACCAAGCGCCAGGCATTTGATTGGTGAGAGGGAGCTTCAGCTAATGAAGGATGGGGTAGTGATAGTTAATGCATCGAGAGGTGAGGTAATAGACACAAAGGCATTACTTAAGGCCATTAATGATGGTAAGGTGGCTGCGGCAGCGCTTGACGTACTTGAGAATGAGCCGCCGAAGGAACCATGGGAAATAGAACTAGTAATGCACCCGAGGGTCATTGTAACGCCGCACATCGGCGCAGAGACCAGGGAAGCACAGAGGAAAATCGCAGAGATACTGGTTGATAAGCTAGTGAATTACCTGCAGAGGATCAATGCATGAACGGTAATTAATTTCTATTAATGTTCAAATTATACAATAAGGGGATCTGACTACCTGTATCGCTCTGCAGGCATAATACAAGGTATAGAATTGTTGCCTTTTTATTTTCGTTTTTGTTCTCAACAATTAAGTTTATATTAAACGGGAAACCTAACGGTCCCAATATGGCAAGTATTGATGATATAGTGAATAAACTGCTCAATACTGCTAGGGAGTTAGGTATTACTGCGGAGGTTGATGAGTATGGCCGTGAGAAGATCGTAATACTAAACCTAGCCGAGGACTTTAGTATCTATGTCTCTGTGGTTTGTAATAATGAGTGTGACGTTGAGTATGCTATTGGTGATGATAACTTCATATTTAAGCCAAAGCAACTTGACTTCCTCAAAAGATCTGTGGAGATCATTGAAAGTATTAATAATGAGATTATTAAATCACCTTGATTTAATCTTCACTTGACCTGGGATAACTTGTGGTAACCTATTATTGCATATATGTCTGCAATGAGCGTTAATATTGCTCCTACGAGTATTATAGTCAGTAGCGCCCCAAGCCAGTACCACCTTGATGCATTATTAAACTCATTCATACCGCTTGACCTGCCCAATTCCGCGTAGGCGTTTCTCCAGAAGTACCCGCTTATTACCATGAATATGTAGAAGACTATGAAAAATACGATTATGGAAGTAACAGCCCCAATGGTGCTGTAGGATATTGATGAGAGTAGGGATAGGGAACCCACCAATGTGAATGTTGCGATTGCCACGCCAATTATTGAAAATACCACTGCGTAAATGGCGTTTCTCCAAATACCTTCATTACCATAGTCGTGAGATAACTTATAAAGTGCAATCAAAACCATTATGAGTCCTACAAAGTCGATATAGGGTATTAGCGCCAATATGCCGCCGATGAAACCAATAGTACCGGCTGACCTAATATCTTCCTGGGAACTCATACTAAACATGTATATGTCCTGGTGTTTTATTAATTTTATCTTTTCAAAAATTGAGCATTATGATAAAGTAACTCTCTAAGTATTAACAAGAATAATTATTATAAATAGATTTATCATATACGGTTGTATCAATTCAATTCTCCCTCAATGAGAAGGGAATTATTAATATTAATGAATGAGTTAATGGAATTGCAGTGTTCTACTTGCTTCGTGAGTTTTTCAGTAATTCTATTAACTCCTTTACGATTTCCCTGTAATCACCTACCACTCCATAATCTGCATATTCAAATATTGGCGCATTCGGATCACTGTTTATAGCCACAATTACCTTGGATTCCTTCATGCCAAACACGTGTTGAATCGCACCACTAACACCGACACCTATGTACAGCGCGGGCCTTATTGTCTTTCCTGTCTGACCCACTTGTCTATCAAGATCTAGCCAACCGGCATCCACAGCCTTCTTAGTACCGCCTATTGTACCGCCAAGTAATTTGGCGAGTTCTGTGAGAAGCTTGACGCCATCTGTACTCCCTACTCCGCGCCCAGCCACCACTACCACGTCCGACTTCTCAACTGGTGGTAGTTCCTCGCCCTTG
The DNA here is from genome assembly GCF_026000775.1 of Vulcanisaeta souniana JCM 11219. Taxonomy (GTDB): domain Archaea; phylum Thermoproteota; class Thermoprotei; order Thermoproteales; family Thermocladiaceae; genus Vulcanisaeta; species Vulcanisaeta souniana. The sequence goes on from NZ_AP026830.1 coordinate 2,249,076, forward strand.
ACCACAGGCCTTACGTTAATGAGCCCATGTCCATTAATGCCTGGTGGTGTGTCTATTGTCTCAACTATTATTTCGCCATTCCTGTTGGGGTCCCTTGGTGGTGTTGGAAATACGTTAGGCCTGACACTGGCGAGTTGGGGTCTCCTACTTGGGGTCCTTATATGGGCTAATATGCTACCACCATACGTTGGTCTTACTTGGTCTAGGTCCCTCGTCTTTGGATCTACGTCTAACTCGGTACAGTCAGCGGTTATACCGGTCTTAAGTGAGTTGGCTACGTATGGTGCTAGTTCCCTGCCCCTCTTTGTTGCTGCGAATAGTATTATTTCCGGTTTATACTTGGTGGCTAGTTGTACTATGACATTGGAGTAAATGTGCGGTACGTACTTTTCCAGGGCTGGGTGATCTATGTAAATGACCTTATCGGCACCGTAATAAATGGGTTCCTTGACTACGTCACCGATGTTGTGACCAAGCATTATTGCGGTCACGTCAGTACTTATCTTGCCAGCTAATTCCCTGGCCTTACCAATTAATTGCAAACTGCCGTCCTTAATAACCCCATTAATGAGCTCAACGTAGACCCAAATACCCTTATGCTCATTCTTATTTACTGGATTCCACTCACTGCAAATCTTCTGCTGTGTCTGTGCTGTGCTCATGGTTTGATCACCCCCTCCTTAGTTAGGTTATCCAATAACCACTTGGCAGCCTCCCTTGGATCACCCTTGAATATCTGCTTCTTTCTTTCGACCGGTTTTGCATCCTCAATCTTGGCTACTATCGTTGGTGAACCCCTAAGGCCAATGCATTCCCTTTCCAGTTTCAATGTGTTGTTATCCACGATCTTTACCAGGTTATTTAACTTGGCCTCCACCTTCCTAATTAGGCCTATGTCCCTGGGGGGATTACTATTTCTATACACGCTTACTACTATTGGCAATTTATACTCATAAGTTTCGTAAACACCCTCATCCTCTAGATACCTATTTACAGTAATTAGCCTATCCTCAGGCTTAACCTCAGCGTCAACGGCATAGTAAATATAGGGCAGGTTCAGCCAGGAAGCCACTTGAGCTGGCATGTGAGCTGTTGAGGAATCCGTGGTCTCCTCACCAAATACTATTAAGTCAAAGCTAGAGAACAATCTCTGTATACTCCTAGCCACTGCGTAGGAGGTGGCCAGCGTATCGGCACCAGCAAACGCCCTGTCAGAGAGTAGGTATGCCTCGTCGGCGCCCATTCCTATTGTCGACTCTAGGAAGTCCTTACCGCTGAGTGGCGCCATTGATATTGTAATGACCTTACCACCATACTTATCCTTAAGCCTGAGCGCGAATTCAAGGGCGTTCCTATCGTACGGATTAATCATCAGTGGTACACCCTCACGTACTAGGTTGTGTGTTACTGGGTCCAGCTTAACGGCTGTTATGTTGGGTACGGCCGCCTTCACAGGTACTATTATCGTTAATCCGCTCATCGAGAAGAGGTAAACGTTTGACTTAATATGTATTTCTGGAACTTTGACATATATAGAATTATATAGTTAATTTAATTGTAATCAGCCAAACCTGTATTGAACGCCAAAGCCGCTCTTGGGGTAGTTCCACTCAATGTTATTCTCTGGGCAGACCAAGCGGCATGTGCCGCACTCTAGGCAGCCCTCGTGTGAGAATAGGACTGTGCCGTCTGGGCCCGGCGTGTAACACCTTGCTGGGCATAGGTATAGGCAGGGCTTCTTATCGCACTTCCTGCATTGGTCTGGGTCTATAATCCTAATGTGCGGTCTCTGGTCAACATCCCATGCATTACTATTCAATCTCTCCTCAATTATTATCTTTCTCTCCAGGCTCATAGGTTCATCACCAGTCTCACGGCATCCTTTGCAAGGTCAATTAGTGATAACTTACCTTTGCTCCCCAGGAATGTTGAGCCTATCTTCTTTGGCGTACCATCAACCTCGAAATACCTCTTCAACAAGTTGTTTATCATTCTCACGTAGTCACTGTATAGGCTCGGCTCTATTAAAACCTTGTGTGCATTCCTAAAGGTCTTGAGTTCCTTAAGTACAAAGGAGTCCTCAAGCAGTTTTCCATAAACAGACAGGGCCTCTTCATCATATTTTCCCAAGTCGTGTGCCTTCACAATGGCCTCAGCGGCCAACCTACCGCTCTCCATGGCGAAGTCCACGCCCCTAATAATTATGCCAAGGTGAAGCAGGAAACCAGCCGCATCACCTGCAACCAGGTATCCATTACCGTACAGTTTGGGCGGTGCCGCATTGATACCGGCAACCGGCGTTAGATGGGCCGAGTACTCAAGAAGTTGACCGCCCTTGGTTACTCTCTTCACCATTGGATGAAGCCTAAACTCCTCAACTAAGTCATGCACTGGCGTATCGAGTTGATAACCATAACTCAGGTAGAGGACTACTCCCAGGGTTATTGCATCCTTATTTGTGTAAATGAAGGCGCCTCCTGGTAGGTAGTGCGTTGGGAATCCAGCTGCGACCCACGCCATGCCCTCATCCTCATCTAGGTTAAACCTTTCATTAATTGTCTCCCTGCTCAGTTTGATGACTTCCTTGGCACCCAGGGCCACGACCTCTGGACTTAACTTGGGCGCTAAACCGCTCCTTTCGAGAACCAACCTGTTTATGCCCTCAGCCACTATCGTTACGTCTGCATAAACCTCGTCATTACCGGCCCTGATGCCAACCACCTTACCGTCTTTGATTATTAGTGAGTCGACGGGTATCTCAGAAACGATAATCGCGCCGGCTGACTCGGCCTTCTTATCAAGCCACTCGACGAAGTTAGTTAGGTAGGCAGTGAATGATTTGTGTTCAATGTTCATAGTCTCGAAGTCCACGGTTGTCCAAGTATCCTCAGTCATCATAGTTATTCTCTCTCTCCTGACCCAACGTTCGACGGGCGCCTCCTTAACGTACTCTGGGTATAGCTTATCGAGTACGTGGGCGTATATCCTACCTCCATAGACGTTTTTGCTACCTGGCTTCTTCCCTCTCTCGATGACCAGTACCTTGAACCCCTTGCTGGCTAGTTGCTGTGCTGCCGTTAGCCCAGCGGGTCCACCGCCAACGACTATTACATCAAATCGAACTCCCACGAGGTCAAAGCCTAGACATATACCTTATTAAGTATTAAGACTACATAGATTTGTTATACAAAGTACTTAAGCATCATATTATTCAGAAAAGGGCATCACGGTGTTGCAAGCCCATTCCTCCGGAAAGGGCGCCATTAGTCAGGTCATGTTTTTAATCAGTCTTAGGCTTGGGGCAGATTGGTTTAAATTCTGTTCGTGATATATAAGTGTGGTTTATGGTTTGGTTAATCTCCTTTTTAGGGTGATGAAAACGAACCCAATGATCTAAATGATGTGGCTCTATCCTTACTGATTTTAGACTAAGAGAGAAATCTGTTTGTTTGTACAGCTACGTGGTTGTTCCATGTGGTTTTTCGAATAAACAGGCTTAATTTTAGCGCAAAAGAGAAATCGCTGTATGTCATCTCTTGGTGAAAATATTGATAAACTTGTTGAAAAGAAAATTGAAAAATCAGGAAACGGCACAGGTACACTAATAACGGCCATTAGGTTGTTGAATAGGGGTGCCGTTAGGTGGGCACTGAGGGTATTGACCAAGGAGGTTGAGTTCAAGGGTGAAAAGAAGCCACTAATGGAGTGGGTTTTAGCTAAGTACGCCGGTGAGTCCCAATGCCCAACAGTGGCTCATTTCGTTGCCCCATTCTTTGAGATGGGTATGAAACTAGCCACGGCTTGGCTCCACGCTGATGAGGAACCAGTTAGGGAGTTGCTCAATGACCCAGCAATTAGGAGGGGCATAGTCACAACGCTGAGGGGCATAGCCCTATTTGGCGTAACGACGCCACAGAAACTACCTGCCCCATTCTTCATAGTCTGGAACTTCACGAACGCCTGCAACCTAAAGTGCATGCATTGTTACCAGAATGCTGGTAAGCCGCTGCCCAATGAGTTGACGCTTGAGGAGAAGCTTAGGGTTGTTAAGGAGCTAGATGAGGCCGGTGTACCGGCAATCGCATTGTCAGGCGGTGAACCAACGGTTCACAGGGACTTCTGGCCAGTGCTAGCTGAGATAGGCAGGAGGGGCTTCTACCCAGCCATTGCGACCAATGGAACTACATTTGCAAGTATTGAGGTTGCCGAGAGGGCTAGGAAGCTTGGACTTAGGTATGTTGAGATTAGTATTGACGCAGCTGACCCCAATGTTCATGATAAGTTCAGGGGAGTACCAGGCGCATGGGCTAAGGCCGTGAAGGGTCTTGAGAATGCCGTTAAGCTGGGCTTCAGTGCGGCCTTGGCGTTCACAGTGACCAAGTACAATATCCATGAGGTTGATAAGATACTCGACCTGGCCCAGGAGATTGGTGTTAAGAGGGTCGTGTTCTTCAACTTCATACCGGTTGGTAGGGGCCGTGAGAACCTGGAGATTGACTTATCGCCTGAGGAGAGGGAGGAGTTCCTTAGGCACATTTATAGGGAGATGAAGAGAAGGAAGATGGAGATCATAAGCACAGCCCCTCAGTACGGCAGGGTTGTTAATCAATTAAGCAATGGTGAGGACGTCTCACCAACGCACTTCGTGGTGGCCAACGACCCAGTGACTAGGGAGTTAACGGAGTTCATCGGTGGTTGCGGCGCCGGCCGTGTCTATGCAGCTATTGAGCCTGAGGGCACCCTAACACCCTGTGTCTTCCTGCCATATCCAGTGGGTAACCTCAGGTCCAAGTCCTTCTGGGACATTTGGATAGACCCATTCATGGAGAACTTCAGGGATAGGGACAGGCTTGAGGGGTTCTGTGGTAGGTGCCCGTATAAGTTGATTTGCGGTGGTTGTAGGGCTAGGGCATATAACTACTTCGATGACGTACTTGCCCCAGACCCAGGATGCATATACAACTCGGCCGAGTGGAGGAAATTGCAGGAGGACGTGCTTAGGATAAAGGTGAGGGTGTCACCATTAAACTTCAAGTGAGGTGGTGAGCGTGAAGGTGCTCCTAGCGGTCCCGCCAGGTATTGATAAACTGGAGCTCTATAAAGTCCTTGGACTGAAGGCACCACCACTTGGTCTTGCATGGATAGCGGCAGTACTTGAGAGGGCTGGGCATAAGGTTAGGATTATTGATTCACCCACTGAGGGCATTGACTTGAGGACTTTTGTTAATGAGGTTAAGTCCTGGCAACCTGATGTTGTTGGGTTAACAGCGATAACACCGACGGTTTACAAGGCGTATGAGGCCGTTAAGGCAATTAGGGAGTACGATAGTGATATACCGATAATTATGGGTGGCCCGCATGCAACATTTATGTACGAAGAAGCGCTAAACAATGGCATTGACGTGGTTGTCAGAGGTGAGGGTGAATACTCAACACTTGAGTTTGTGAGTATACTCGATAAGTACGGCCTTGATGCCAAGCGTTTAAGGACAGTAAGTGGATTGGTCTTTAGGGATGGTTCTCAGATAGTAAGGACGTCAGATAGACCGCCGATTAGGAACCTCGATGAACTACCACCACCTGCCCGTCACCTGTTGCCCATGGATAAGTATACCATATTCGGTAAACCGATTAGGATAGTTCACGTGATGGCCAGTAGGGGGTGCCCATACGGCTGCTCCTTCTGTTCCACGTCGTACTTCTGGGGCAGGATGGTTAGGTATAGGTCCGCCAAGGCCGTGGTTGATGAAATCGAGGACTCCATGCAGAAGTATAAGACTAACATCATTGTCTTTACGGATGATGAGTTCACCCTAGGCAAGAGATTCGTTTATGAGTTCCTAAGGGAAATAGAGGAGAGGAAGCTCGACATAAACTTTTCCTGCGGTTCCAGGGTTGACACGATAGACAGGGAAATGATGAATGCCTTGAAGAGCCATGGATGCACGGCCCTGTACTTCGGGGTTGAGTCCGGTAGCCAGGAAACGATCAATAGGATTGGAAAGAGGATAACACTGGAGCGTACAATTAAGGTCTTTCAATGGGCTAAGGAGACCAGCATTGATCACGTGGGTTCCTTCGTGATAGGTTTCCCATGGGAATCCATTGATGACATGAAGAATACAGTTAAGTTCGCCATGAAACTCAACCCATCCTATGCCCAATTCACTGTGGCAACTCCATACCCAGGCACACCACTTTACCAGCAGGCAGTTAATGATAACCTAATTGAGGATTTCAATTGGGAGCATTACACCACGTTGAGGGCCGTTATGAGGGGTTATAAATTCACCAAGGAGCAGGCCCAGAAGATGCTTCAGTGGGCTTACGTGAAGTACTACAGTAGGCTTGGCTTTTTGATTCATGAGTTGGTGCATGGTAGGTTGGGGACTGTGATAACGGCCATTAAGAATTCATTAGTGCCGTGGTTCACCGAGAGACTGCTTGGGCGTAGTGAGTAAATTAAGTGCTGGTGCTAAGTATTTCCCTCAAGGCCGTTAGACTTCTCCTACCTGGCAATGTGGCGTTAACAAAGGAATCTCTATTCATGTTCACACCCCACGCCTTAATGATCTCCAGCACCCTATCAAGGTCATCCGTGAATGTTCCATTCTCGACATAATTATGCACAAAGTTTAATGCACTATACATGGTATTAAGGCCGTGAACCTTGGCTAGCCAAACAATAATGTCAGGCACGTTTAGGACCACCAGGTTTTTCTCGCTCATTCTAATGATTAATCTCATGTATAATGTTGTGACGTTATTCACAGTAACGCACTGTACCTTTTCGCAATCGTTATCGTTTACTATATAAGTATCATGAACCTTAATACTACCTGTCCCGAATTCTATGGATAACGAGGCACTTAACTTTCCAAGCCTAAAGATTTCTATTTCACCACCAAGTTTCTCCACAATCCTTCTCATTCTCCTGAAGAACTTGTGAACTTCATTCCTATCGCAGTTTCTGGTCAGTAATGGCGTTGTTGCAAGTATAGGCAAATCCATGCAGTTTAGGTTAAGGTTACTGCATCGTTCAGCTCTTTTATATAGAATAAACAGTATTAGGTGCAGGGTATCCAGGTACTTTATTGGGCATTCATTAATTGGTACATCTCTAAAATCCATAAAGCCAATCACTTGCATCCCGGTAGTTACTTAAAAACCTATTGATATACACCCGTAGAACTACAGGTCAATTACTTCTTAACGGCTTTCTTTTCAGACTTCCTCTTCTTCATCTCCTCACGGAATTTCTTAGCCTCCTCCTTAGGCATATTCCTAAGCTTCACGTAAAGCGGCTCCAGTCTCTCGCCAGTGTTTGGGTCGTCATAGACATGCGCCTCCACAGTGCTCCTGTGCCTACCATACTCAGTGATCACCCTTAACACATATACCTGCTTGGCATCAACACCAATTGCCTTAGCAACCTCCTCCCTTAACTGTAACCTGCTTGGTGTTGGTAAGCCGACGTGCCAAGCCTCAGCAATAACCTCCTTACGACCAATTGCCTTATTCTCCCTAATATTGAGTAACTTAAAACTGATCTTACCAGCCTCCACACCCTCTGGTAATTGTGGTACTGACATCCCAGTGTGAGGCGGAGCAACCCCTTAATAAGCATTAAACCCTTTAAGTGGGATTCACAGGACCTCGATTGCGTACATGCCCTCCTTAGTAATGCCGAGTTTCTTGGCTATGCAGGACTCCTCAGGCTTCAGTATTATTATCAAGCCCATCCAGTCCTTAGTGAACTCCGTACCACCGCAAACAGGGCACTTATCACTTTCCTCTGGCACGATAGCCTTACAATTCCTACAAGCCTTATAACCAGGCAATGGACTGCGCCTTACCGGTCTTCTGCCCCTTGTGCTCATTACATGCGTTGTGCGGTTTACTTTAATAAACTTTAACTTTTATTCATCATTAAATTATTATATTTTCGTCATTGCCATAGCTATAAATAGGCGTTGAACCCAGGTTAGAGATATGAGGTTACGCATGGGTAAACACTCTTTAACCCATCTAACAACGGTAAATGTACCATGAATGGCGTGATTAATAAACTCCTTGAGGTATTCAAAGGAATGAGAAGTGAATTGGAGAGTGTTGGTTGGTTTCCTGGAGATGCCGAGTCAACCAAGTGGTGGGGCGGTGCTGAGTCTCCCGATGAGGTTGTTATAACCGCAATACTTGTTCAGCAAACCCGATGGGATGCAGTTCATGCTGCCCTTAACAGGCTTAGGCAAATGGGCCTTAACAGGCTGGAGAGTGTGGCCAATACAGACCCTGGCTACTTGGCTGAGGTTATTAAGGGCGTTAATTATAGGTTCACGAAGGCCATGAGGCTGGTGAGGCTTGCCAGGAACATAACAATGATTGGTGGGTTAGAGGCGCTAAGGCGTAGGCCTGATGTTAGGGAATTCCTGCTTGGGCAGGAGGGCATTGGTAAGGAAACCGCGGACTCAATAATGCTCTTTGCCCTTAACATGCTGTCGATACCCATATCCCAATACATGAAGCGTGTGATTAATAGGATCCTGGGTACTGAGTTGGGTGATGGGTATGAGACGTGGAAGGGGTTTCTCGAGGAGTTACTACCGAGGGACCTTTATGTGTATAAACTCGTGCATGCATCAATAGTTACAATAGGCAAGAAGTACTGTCTATTGGACAACCCGCTATGCAATGAATGCCCATTAAGGGAGGTATGTCTCTACGCAAAGAATAGGGAATTACCTTCCATTCAACAACGCCACAATTAAACGCGTTATTCCTTCCTCAACATCGTCAATGCCCAACAACTCCCTCTCAGGCGTTAGGTCACTGACGGCATACCTCTCCAGGTACCTGGCGTTCACGCTGAGGAAGTTTGGCCCCCATTTATAAAGCCGCAGAACGGCCTCAGCTTCCTTCCTGAAGCCCAGTATGTATAATGCGGCGGCCACGGCCTCTATTGTGCTCAGTATGTATGGCTTACCATAATGGGGTGGGTTAACAGCTATGAGTAACGGTAATCTCCTCCTTACGAAGTAAACCCTGGGCAACTTATCGTGTAGCTCCACGGCTCTCCTCCAGGAGCAGTCTATTATGGATAGACCCCTGCGTATTACCGTGTCCCTGTCGCTTAGTGTTAATGGCGACTTGGCAGTTGGATCAAGGAGTATAGAGCCCCTCGGCAGGTGCCTAACGCTATCGACTAGCTGTACAAATCCAAACCTAGCCATTTTTACTGCGGTGTTCTTGCTTGGATCATCCTGCGGCAACCTATGTATAAATATTCTTGGTAATTGCATAACTATGAGGTATTACTAACTTAATACTTTAATAACTAACTCCCATAATAATAAGCAATGAGTAAATTGCCTCATTATAGGGAGGGCCTCCGCGCCGTGACAGCCTCCGGCGAGTACATTGATGACATACCCACCCTGCCTGGCACGCTTTACATGGCTATATACAGAAGTCCATATGCCCATGCACGGATCCTCAGGGTGGACCTCGGCGGGGTCCTTGAGCATGGTGGCATTGCCTACGGGCCCAATGACCTGGCAAAGGTAATACCCAACCAATTCCCGCTGGCCGTGGAGGCACCGATTAAGTACTACCCCTTTGCCCGGGATAAGGCTAGGTTTGTCGGTGAACCCATAGCCGTGGTCCTAGCAAACGATCCTTACAAAGCCATTGACCTACTTGATTACGTTCAGGTTGATTTCGAACCCCTGAAACCAGTTGTGTCCTTTGACGATGCATTGAAGGGCGACGTTCTTGTCCATGAGGAAGTCAAGTCCAATATAGCCATGTATAGACACATGAAGTTTGGCCCAGTTGATAAGGTGTTCTCAGAGTCCCCCATTTTAGTGAAGAGGGAGTTTTATTACCCGAAGCATAGTGCAATGCCGTTGGAGACCTATGGCGTGCTTGCCCACTATATTGGTGGCGAGTTAAACGTGTGGGCCAATGTACAGGGACCAATGTTAATAGCGTATTTCGTGGCCAGGGCATTGGGCATACCAACAAGCAACCTGAGACTCTTTAGTCCTAGAGATGTAGGTGGTAGCTTTGGTTCCAAGTATTCGCTCTACCCATACATAACCCTGGCGGCTGCGGCGTCAATACTAAGCGGTAAACCGGTTAAGTGGGTTGAGAGCAGGACGGAGCACCTGGTAGGCAGTAACTCAGGTGGCGCTAGGAAGGGCGTTGTGGAGGTTGCGGCAACGAGGGATGGAATGATCCAGGGATTTAGGTTTAGGTTCTATGAAGACGTTGGCGCATACCCAAGGCCCCCAGATCCAGGCGCCCTATTTAGGGTTCATGGAAATATGAATGGTGCATACGATGTTAGGGCTATTGAGGTTGAGGACTACGTGGTAATCACCAATAAGTTACCAACGGGCCTAAATAGGGCCTATGGTGGACCACCATTTTATTACATGTTTGAAATTGCCGTTAATGAACTAGCCCGTGAATTAGGCATAGACCCGCTCGAGCTCAGGATTAAGAACCTCGTTAGGGAGTTCCCGAAGAAGGTCGGTGATGAGTACTTCTACGAGACTGTTACAGGCGGGCTTTACCCAAGGCAGGATTATGAGAGGGTTGTTAGGGCTATTGAGCCTGAGTATAGGCGTTGGCTTGAGGAGAGGAGGAAAAACCCGAACATTGGTGTTGGTGTTGCGGTCATTGTCGAGCCCGCAGGCACAAACCTAGGCTATACAGACCTTGCAATTGAGCCTAGTAAGCGTAAGTACCCACACTCCGGCTCCGGTTCCTACGTAACCATTAGCATAGACATGAGCGGTTACATTAGGGTTTTCGTTAATGGCACAAATGAGGGGCTTGGTCATGAGACAACGCTCGCTGAGGTCATTGCCTCGGAATTTGGTGTTGATCCATCGATTGTGGCTGTTGAGAATAGGGTTGATACCACGAGGACGTGGGCATTATCAGATGGTTCATACTCATCCAGGTTCGCCCCAATAGTAGTTAGTGCAGCAATACTCGCCGCTAGGCAGTTGAAGGATAAATTAACTAGGCTCGCAATGGCGATACTTGGCACAGATAAGGTTGGTTATGAGAATGGTCAATTCTACGACATAAATAACCCAAGTAGGAGGATTGATATTAGGAGGATGGCATCATCAATTAATTGGGACCCAGGCTCGCTACCTGAGGGCCTAGACGCATCGTTAAGCGCCACCGTGTTTTACCAACCACCAACCGTTAAGGCTGCCGAGGGTGATAGGATCAACTCCTCAGCCACGTATGCAATACAGGCGCAATTAGCGGTTATAGAGCTTGACCCAAATACGTACGACATTAAGGTTAGGAAGTACGTTATAGCCCACGATGCAGGTAGGGTATTGAAGAGGGAGTTCGTTGATGGACAGTTAATGGGTGGTTTAATGCATGGGCTTGCTCTCACGTTGTATGAGGAGTTGATGTATGATGACCAGGGTAATCCAGTAACAACTAGCCTTGATATTTATGAATCACCAACGCTCGCTGAGGCCGTGGGTATTGACATGGAGTTCATACACTTCGAAACACCGACTAAGCACCTTGTCTCTGGTGCTCATGGTGTTGGTGAGGGTGTAATGATGGGTGTACCGGCGGCAATCGTCAACGCCCTAGCATCAATAATTGGTAAGGCAGTGACTGACCTGCCATTGAGGCCGTATAAGATTATGAGGGCTATTGAAGGGTGATGGGTATGGCCTACTCACTCGGTTTTCCCAGGGGATTTAAGTACGTTAGGGCTTCAACAATTGATGAGGCGTTGAAGCTACTTAGTGAGTATGGTGGTGATGCCAAGGTGCTTGCTGGCGGTATGAGTCTCATGCCAATGCTTAAGCTCAGGATGACTGAGGTTAAGTACCTAGTTGATATACTAGGTATTAATGAACTTAGGTATGTTAGGGTTGATGGTAATTACCTAAGGATTGGTGCTTTGACGACACATGGCGACATTGCAATGAATAAATTAGTGAATGAATATGCGAAGATACTTAGTGAATCTGCCTGGCACATAGCGGATATTCAGGTTAGGAACCTGGGCACAATAGGCGGTAGCATAGCCCATGCAGACCCAGCGGCTAATTACTACCCAGCCCTAATAGCCCTGGACGCTGAGGTTATCATTAAGGGCATTGGTATGGAGAGGGCGATTAAGGTTTCAGACCTGTATAAGGGGCCTTATATGACTGATTTGAAGCAGAATGAAATAATTACCGAGATCAGAATACCGCTTAGCGGTTTAAGAGGTGTTTATGAATTCTTTAGGAGAGGTGGTGCGTCATTTCCAAGCGTGATAGTTGCAGTTACTTATCGGGAGAGGGATGGCGTTGTAACTGACTCAAGGATAGCAATAGGCGCGGTCTACCCAGAGCCAGTGCTGGTGAGTGGTCACCTGAATGGGCTTGAGGTTAAGGAGGTTAGGGCTAGGGTAAGTGATATTGTTAATACCATATTCTCATCAATAGATGCAAAGCCCCTTGAGGACACCCACGCACCCAGTGATTATAAGGTTAGGGTAGCCAGGAACCTATTGACTAAGGCGTTGATGAGTATAGCTAATGGCTCAATGCAGTACCTGAAGACACCCACCAAGGAGGACTTGATTAGGTGGGAGTATAGGGATGGCGTTGAGTACGTGAGTGACCTAGTTAGAGTTAGGGTTAATGTTAATGGGCAGTGGATTGAGGACCTGGTGGAGCCAAGGCTACTACTCCTCGACTTCCTGAGGAGACATGGCTTTAGGGAGGTTAGGAGGGGTTGTGATGAAGGTAAGTGCGGTGCATGCACTGTGCTTGTTGATGGTAGGGCCATTAAGTCATGCATGGTCCCGGTGGTCAGGGTTTCAGGGCACTCGGTAACCACGATAAGGGGTTTGAGTAAGGGTATGGAGTTGCACCCAATACAGAGGGCGTTCCTTGAGGAGTACGCAATGCAATGCGGCTTCTGTACTCATGGATTCATGATGGTCACTCATGACTACCTCACGAACATTGATCCAGTGGCTGATGAGGATGTCATGAAACTGAGCATAAAGAATATATGCCGCTGTACCGGTTATGCCAACATTATTAAGGCGATAAAGAGGGCCGCCAAGTATATGGGCGGTAGTTCCGTGTAAGGTATTCTCTTTTTGTTTCTTTCTATTCAAAAGTAACGGATTCAATCAGGAATTATTTAATTTTACTTCCTAAAAATTATTAAAGACCACAATTAATGCATATAGTAATGGACATTACTAACTCAACAATAACGCAACCTGAGATCTTCGGCTTCATACCACAGAACATATTTTACACCGTATTGGCTGCCGCGGTCATAATAATCGTGGGCTACATAATCGGTAGACTCATTGAAATACTGATTAAGAAAATATCATACACCACAGGTCTTGATGCCTTCTTCAGGAAAACCTCCGTTGGTCGTGCATTACTTAGGAGTGGTTATACGGCTGGTGACTTCCTTGGCCTATTCGTTAAGTGGATCATTTACATAGCGGCGATTTTCTACGCACTACTAGAGCTATCCTACGCAAGCCCAAACCTGGCCTTCCTGTACGACACATCGAGGAGTGTATTAACATATCTACCATACCTAGTCTCTGGTGTTATTATATTAATAATTGGTTTAATAATGGTTGATTGGATAAGTGACTATTTTAAGCGTAGTTACCCAGCGAATGATCAGTACGCACAGACCCTACTCAACTTCGTAGGTGATGCCTTTAGATTCATACTTTACTACATGGTCATAACGATAGCCCTGAGCGTCATGAAGGTCAATGTGACGATACTTTACATATTCGCCCAAGGACTAGCATGGGCAGTGGCCATTGGACTAGGCATTGCCATCGGCCTTGTACTCGCTGTACCCCTGAGGGAACCATTGAGGAGGTTCCTGGAGCAGGAGTGGAGGCAGGGCGGGAGGAGGAATGAGGGAGGTGGGGGTGGTGGTTAAGCCCATTGTTGGCGTTATAATGTATCAAACCAGTTACTCCAAGGGGCAGGAATTAGTGGCCCAGAGGATGGTTAAGTGGTTCCTTAGGCTTGGTTATGAGGCCTACTTGATAACCAGTGTTTACCATGACGGTAATGAAGTGGTTAAGAGAAGGGCCGTGGAGACATCCCTCGAGGGTTACATATTTCAGGAGAAGGATAATGTCATTGGACTACCCACAATTAGGGTTGATAGTTACATGGCTAAGTGGCCACCCAGGAGGATCATGTTCAAGAACTTCATTGATGTTCTCAGGAGGATAAGTGATAATTTCGGTATCAATTCGTTAATAACGCATTCAACGCTTTGGAACGGACCTGAGGAAACTTCAAAATACGTGATGTGGAGGAGAATGCTGACGACACTTGGCCTTGAGGGCAGTGGGGTCTTCTTTGGGCACATGAGTCATTATCAACCGCCTGACCCAACTAGGTACGACATAGTTGAGAGGTCGTATAGGTTGGCCTGGAATCACGTGGCCTTTCCCGAGGTATTCAAGGCCGCTAACCTAGTGCTCTGCGTTACACCGCTTGAGGGTGAGGAGATGATTAGGATGGGTGCGAGGCCTGAGCAAATCTACGTATTTCCAGGGGGCATTGACGATGATGAGGTGGCTGACCTGAGCGTCGTTGATTCGAGTGACTTCAGGGTTAAGTATAGGATTCCCGATGATGTTAAGATAGTGGCTTACCTGGGCACTGTTGAGGAGAGGAAGAACCCATTGGCAGTCGTCAGGGTTGCCAGGATGCTTAGGCATAGGCGTGACGTGCACTTCGTAATTGCTGGCAAACCCGGTGATCAGTGGGACGAGGTTGTTAATGAGGCTAGGGACTTAAGTAATGTGACCTTGACTGGGGAGTTGAGTATTGAGGATAAGAAGAAGTTGATTAAGGAGGCTTACGTGAACATAATAATGAGCAAGATGGAGGCCCTCGGGCTGACGCAACTGGAGTTCATGTATGGCGGTGTTCCCGTAATAACCTCCGCGGTCTATGGCCAAAAATGGGTCGTTAGGAATGGTGTTGATGGGATACACGTTAATGGCCCAGACGATGTTGAGGGCGCCGCCAAGGCCGTGGAGAGGCTCCTCGATAATCCAGAGGAGAGGGATAGGATGGGTAGGAATGCCAGGGAGAGGGCCTCGCAATTATTAATGAGTAAGCTCATTAAGGAACTCGCCGTTAAGATCGAGGAGTACCTGCGCTAGGGATCAAGCAGGGTGCTGTTGAATTGCTCGATTATTGAGTAGACAATCCAAGCCATCTCTATGGACCATAGGAAGTAGATCAGCGGCGTTATGTTTACGGTAACCCCATAGGCCGCGATCGTACCCGGTATTGAGAGGAATATTGCCGTTATTAACGTCGCCTCACCAAGGATAACCGGGTAAACAAGCACGTGACCCGCCAGTAAACCGCGTAGGAATGCCAGCAGTATGAAGATTACGATCAACGTAATGTACCCAGTGATTATTGCCGTGAATTGGATGGGTAGGTGCGCCATGTATGAGCTGAGTAGTGAGTATAGTATTAGTATTAGGATTAGGAGTAGTACGTCGGTGGCCGCATTGACGGCACCACTTATTAACCTATCCCTGACCCTCATGATGGGGTCACCGTACTGGTGACATTGGCGATCCCAGGCATCGACACGGTTATGTTTATTGGTAGATTAAGTGATGTTATGGGCATTATGATGCGTCCAAAACCGTAAGGCTCAACATAAACGCTCCTTGAGAGGCCTCTCTGTGTTATTGTTATTACTAATGGTAGTGGCAACGGATTATGCATCGTGAAGTTTAGGTAATACCCGATACCTGACTGATAAATACTGGCACTAACGTACCTGCTTAAATTACCCATCGTTAATGTTGAGATGCCGAGTACGATCAAGGTAATCACTAGCGAGAGTATTGCCAACGCAATTGCAACTCTCACAAAAATCGGTAATTTGATTGAGTAATAAGTCTTAACGCCTTGGTAATTTAGGAATACGTATGGATTAATTAAGTATTTACAGAAAAACTTATTTACTCCTTTGAGTCAATAAGGAAGATATGGGTAAAATAAAGACTAGTATCTACATCGATGAGGAATTATGGAGGGAGTTTAAGAGACATGCTGCGGAGCAGGGTTTAGACGTTAGCGAATTACTGGAGGAATTGATTAAAGAGGAATTGATGATTGAGCTTGATACGCTAATACCCGAGGAGACCAATCCTGAACTTGATTTCGAACCGATTAAGCCCAGGGAACCGGTGAGTGGTCTCGTGAGGGAGATGAGGGATGAAAGAGAGAATAGTTTATCTAGACAGTAGCGCCATAGTGAAGAGGTACATTTCTGAACCAGGCAGTGATTATGTAAAAACACTTTACTTAAGCTCCTATACGGGTAGCGTAAAATTGGCATTCAATATATGGAACATAGGAGAGGTATTAGGGGTCCTTGATAGGGCAAGAATGAGGAAGTTCATAACTGATGATGAATATAAAACCGCTAAGCTACGATTCATAAGAGAAACCCTAAGGCTAGTTAAATTAGGTATCCTTATGGTTATGCCAATTAAGTTATCGATACTAAGGAGCGCATGGACAATAATCGAGAATTACCATATTTATCAAGCTGATGCCATACAGGTGGCAACAGCAAGGTTTGTAGGTGCCAGTGAAGTTGTTACGGCTGATAAGAAATTGTATCAAGTGTTAATTAATGAGGAGTTGAATGCTAAATACATCGGTTAGGTAGGTAATTACTAGTACTACAGTGCCTGTAGGCCCCTCGTTATGAGTATTGCCCCTGCCCAGGCGATTACGGCTATGAAGGCAACCTTATACGTGACCACCGCCAGTACGTAAAGCACGCTCTCCAGGGATGGCGGCTGTGGTATTGAGATACCCGTGAACAACTCTATGTATGCAAGTACGGAGGCCACCAGCAGTAGGGCTATTCCGATGCCGATCAATACGAGGCCAACCCTACGCTTCGTGGCGCTTGAAGACATACAGTAATCAATGCGTAGCTCCTTTTTAATGCGTAACCTAGATATCAACCACAAACGTGAGCCTCCAGTAACTATCGACCTTCCTAATCTCCATCATGTTGTAGGTCATTGCCTTGACTATTAGGCCCCTATAGCCATGCTTATCGATGTCGAAGTGTTCACCGCCAACAGTGGCCTTAACCCTATATGGTCCATTACCCTCAATACTGACTTCCCTAAAGTAATCGCCATAGGCGAATTTCCTACCATCGAATAGGTAAATGAATTCATCAATCCAATTAAACAATAACTGCTCAAGGTCCTCACCATCCACGTTAACCTCCACGAACTCCCTCGGCTCGACCCTATCAATGTAGTAGGTAAGGCCCGCGACACCCAGTGCGGCGTTTTTGAATGCATCCTCGAGTGTACAGCCGTAGGCTATCACGGTAATATCCGCCGTATGCTCCCCATACTCATACCTGGTGGGTAATTGACACTGCATCAAGATGCCACTGCCAAACCCCTTTAACAACCTTACGTGCTATTAATCATGACGTATTTAGGATCAACAAGTCATTAATGTACGTCATTTTAATCATCCATTCGTAAATACCTCTTAATTAGCTTATCGTAATCGACCTCCCTAAGTATTGGATCGGCAAGCCTATACTCACCCTCCCTAACCTTCACAACGAAGTTATAATTAATTAAGGCGTTCAATGCATTCAGAAGTTCTCTATCTCCGAATTCCCTACCAAGCCTTGCCATCACGGCGAACTTTATGTCCTTCCACCTATTCACGACTTTTAACACTGAAAGTATGGCTAGGTAAAGCGCCTTGTTAACCTTGTCCTCGAGGAAGTGCTCTATTTCATTAATCATTATCTTAACCCCCTCATTAATTGTCTCCCTCAACGCCTCATCAACGCCTAGGCTCCTAATGCCGTGATAATTACCAAATAATGTTAGCCAACCAACAACACCATCAAGCCTATCAACGACGATGTCAAAAGAGTTAAATTGAACGCCCGACTCCTTGAACCCTCTCCTAAGGAATTCTCTGGATAATTCGTCATTAAACGGCCTTAGTTTAACCTCGACAGGTGGTCTGCCATATAATGGGGACTCAGGGTTTGGCTTGAGCAGTGTCTTTACGAGACCTATGTAAGAGCCTGTGAATATGAATGAAACCCTAGGATTACTCATGAATACATTGCCGAGTATTCTCAGGAATTGACCACTAACCCTACTCAACTCCTGAACTTCGTCAAGCCCAATAACCGTATCCTCATCAATAGATAGTAAGAGCTCAAGCAGGCTATTAAATACCCTGGAACCCCTGCTCAGGGTTATTCCTGCTGAACCAACTATGAAGTTTAGAGATACATTGAGCCTAAGTTTTAAACGTGACCTATTAATCTCATTAATTAGCATCATTAATAAATCCCTAAGCGTTGTAACACCCCTAGCATTAACATAGATAGCCCTAAATCCCTCCCTGGATAATTCATTTAACACAACTTTCATTAGGCTGGTTTTACCGATACCACGCTGACCGCCGATGATGACCCAATTACCAGCCCTAACCTGTCTCTTAACATACTCAACCTCCTCATCCCTACCAAAGAGCTCACCCCTAGTCTCCTTTGGGTGCAAATCAAAAAGCATAGTAGACTCTGCAGTAACAGAAGACCCAGCAGTTATAAAGGTATCTCATGTAAATCATTAATTAATCCCCTGAATCGCGTCTCTAACCTATGAACAGTAATTAGGCTTACACAAACAGAGAAGACAAAACACGAAATCAAGAATGAATAGGGTGCCCGCAACCTTACGTGTTGTACCCGTGGGATTACTTTTTAAGTGAGCCAGAGATTCATTAATGTGCATCGTTGGGTTTACGCAATTGATACATAGATTAAGCTCTTCACTAGGGATATCAATTCATTTAGGTTATTGATCATTAATGCTGCAATACCCATATCATATTAACAACGTATGAATTACTAATGAACGTACTTAATACATACGTGGATTCATTAATTACTACCGTAGCCCCATACTCAGGGTCTATAATCAATAACGTGGTTTACTTCATAAACTCCATTACATACTTAGTAATCGCTGCCCTTGTTATAATCTTTCTTATAACGTCGACATTCATGGTTAATGGCATAGTGAGGAGTTTGAGGGATGACTTCAAGGCCATGATGAACATCTTTAGGTCGGATATGGAAATCATCATGTGTATTGCATTAATAATGCTCCTTATATCCCTATACTCACATTGGGGATCTCAATTATTAGAATTTAATTAGAATTTAAATGTGGCATTATTTATGACGAATCCCGAAAATCTTAAAGTCATGAAAGGATATAAATAAAATGCTTTTGGTTGATGAAAATAACTATGAGGGTTAATGATTATTTAAGGGTAATACAACCATTAGGTTTAAGGTTCATAACCCGTGAGTTGATTAGGAGGATTTTGAAGATATCATACTATTATAAGGATCTAAGAATATTTACGGAGCAGGATTTTAAAGTACTAATGAAATATTAAGCGCTTAGGTTATGAATTATCCTCGTCTAATAATGATGCCTTGTTAAAGACCCCTTTTGGGATGCTCTATGCTCCTAAGATTTCACAGCTTTAATGTTTGAAGACTATGATAAGATGTACTCGCACCTAGATGTAAAGGGTAAAGTATTGCTAGACGTAGGTGCATTTTTAGGTGAGACGGCGCTGTTTTTCATAAAGTTAAGGTTACTCGATATGGCTAGGGAGTTCAATAAGGTTTACAGTGAGGTGAGTAATTTTGTTGTTAAGCTTGATTGTGAGGACTGCGAACTTAGCGCCATAACTAGGGATTACAACGCCTCACTCAGTTTTGGAGTTTATGATTGAGTGGCGTTCAAAGGAAGTTGGACATATCAATTGATAGGGCATCAAGCATGCCTAAGGACTTTGATTGCATGGTTATTAAAAATAGGCTACTTCATTGCATACGTAAGTCATAAATCTAATTAAGTGCTTATTATCTAATTCCAATAACAATGGCTAAGAAAATCACGGTAATAACTAGGTATTTCTGGCCGGAGGGTGGTGGTGCTGAGCAGGCGACATACCTAGTCGTTAGGGATGTGTTATCACAGGTTGGTGATGTAACGGTTATTTCTGGAACCAGGAAACCAGCTGTTGTGAATGGTGTTAATTACGTACATTGGAACTCGCTTTCAAGGAGTAGTAAGTCTAGGGTGTTGCTTGAGTCCATGCTCAGGTTTGGGGACATTAAGAGGGTGATTATGGAGTCGGACATTGTTTACATACCGTCTAATGCGGTATTACCTCTGGCAATTCCTGTCAGGAGGGTTAACCCGAGCGCAGGATTATCCTTCACCTCCATGATTTCCAAGTAATTAATTATGAGGCTGCCGTTATAAACGGTAGAGGTGCAGGCCTTATTGGGCAGGTTAGGATTGAGAGGTTTGACGGTAGTTTAATTAGGGCGTTGAGCCTTGGCTATCTTAGTTGGCTAGGTCCATTATATGCCGTCGTGCTTGACTATGTATGATGAGGAAGTATCGAGGTTATGCTTATCTAAGGCTGGAGAGATAATTAGATGGCTGGGGGCATCATAAGGTCTTTATCGAATATTTCAAGTGATAAAAAGGGCAAGTCTTGCCCCCTTTTAAGGATAGAAGGAGTTCAGAAACCCAAGGTATACTTTAAAGGGAGCAACCAGGTTAAGCATTATTACACCCTAGGTATTATTTGGGTCTAGATGGTTTATAGGAATGGGTCTTTAGTGGGGAATGCAATTATTTAATTATTAATTCATTAATCTCAACCGGGTATTTTGTGAGGAACTCAATGCCATCCTTCCTAACCAGTACTGTGTCTGAGTGCCTGAATCCACCGAGACCCGGCACATATATTCCCGGCTCCACTGAGAACACCATGCCAGGTAGGAACTTACCCTCATAACCAATGTCAATGAATGGCCTCTCGTGACCCTCAATACCCAGTCCATGGCCAACATGGTGCCTAAGGTACTCATAAACACCTAACTCCTTAGCCTTCTCCCTAACTGCCTTATCAACCTCCTTGATATCGCCATAGGGCCTAATCAACATTAGGGCGGCCTCCCTAATCCTCATCATCTTCTCATAAAGATCCCTATGCGAGTCCCTGGCGTATTTCACAAATAGCGTCCTCTCAAGCTCCGCAGAGTAACCACCTATGTCTGGACCAGAGCCTATCCCAAGCACGTCACCCTCACTGATCCTCCTATGGATCGAGATTATGTGTGGATATGCCGAGTATTCCCCAACCTGCCCCCTGAATCCAACGTCCAAGGGCTCCGGGTACTTAATGGTCATGTAATCATCACCAAAGTACTCCTTCAACCTCCTACTCGCCTCCAGGCTCGCCTCGAAGGCTACCTCCCAGTCGTACTTACCCGGCCTTATGTAATTCATGGCAATGTCGATGGCCTTCGCAGCCCACTCACCACTGATCCTGATTAGGTTGATTTCCTCCTCGTTCTTTGTTAATCTCATGTTCTCAATGACATCCCTGAAAGGCTTAACCTCAATCCCAGTTTTCTGAAGTAATTCCGAGAGAGTTGGTCCGTAGTATCCCCAGTATGAGGGAGCCCCTGCTGGGTTATCCATCCCAATGCTCTTGATCCCGTAATCACGGGCCAGCTCCATTACCCAATCCCTAATTAGTAGGATGACGTGTGGATCACCGGGGAAGTCAAAGTAGAAGTACCTCCTACCTACAACGTGGCTGTTCATTACCCTTTCCATGAATTCAAGGCGGTCCTTCTCAAGGAGCGGTGATATTAGGGTGATCTCGCCGTCCCTGGGTACTATGAGTATGAAGGGTCTCTCAGTCGACAATATATAGAGGTTCGTTAGGTAGAATATGTTGGGCAGGTTAGTAATGTACACAGCATCCAACTCATTTCTATCCATGTACTCCCTGAGGGCGTTAATACGGTGCCTCAACTCGCCCTCGGTAATCCTGGGAATCATCAAGAAATAACGCAATAAAACCCATTATAAGTAATCCCCATCGTGATAATGGGTAGGTGATTGGCCGGGTAGCGCAGGGGGCTAATTGGCACTTGAAGAATTAAAAGGGGGGTAGTTAAGAATCTGCCGTGTGGGACACCAGGGATTTCCTTAGGTATATGGGTGTTATTGCAGCCGTGACTGCCTGGCTCGTCATTGCAGTAAGCGTGAGTGTTAATCCATGGTTCATTTTCACGAAAAACGCCTTCAGCGACCTGGGCGGTCCCCATGCCGCTGACCCCTGGATCTACAACTATGGATTAATAACAGCATCGATCTTCATAGACCTATACTCAATAAACCTACTCCTGCTATCCAGGAATAAGGTTGAGGACTTTGCCTCAGCCCTAGTATTCGTCTCAGGCCTATTCCTTGCACTGATAGGTATTTACCACGAGGGAACCCAGCCCCATGTATTCGTATCAACTTGGTTCTTCGCCCAGATGGATATGGCAATAATCACATGGGGCATTGGTTCGTTAATCGCTAGGGATAGGAGGTTAGGTCTGTTTTCATTGTTTCTCGGTATAATGGCACCCGTAATAGCGTTGATCATTCCATGGCCCTCAGCGGCCACCGTGGAGGCCTATGGAATTACCGTGATAGATTCCTGGGTAGCCATAATGACGTACCTAGATGCCAGGCACTTAATTAGGTAAGTCCATGCCAAGTCTTGGCTGGGTTAGCGGAGGTAAAGTTTGCCTCCATTCTACCTGCCTAGGATTATGAACCTCTAAATAATTCCGTATTCCACGGCATCCTGGGTATCAATGCCATGTATACGGCCTCTGTATTAAGCACGACCCTATCTATGAACCTCCTCGTTAGCGCACCAACCAATCCATACCTCCTACCCAGGTTGGGTTCGCCATAATACCCACTAACGACATTATTCAACTCGATTCCCTGTAATACTTTGTTCATGAACCTTTTAGGTACCATAAACCCAGGGCTCATGCCCAGGGTTATTTCACCGTCACTATCGATTATTGAAGCGATGGTCACATCAATGCCCTCATTAAAGCCTTCAATCCTAAGTATTCCAGCCTCAATGCCAACACCGAAGTCGGCGCTCTGCACCATGTTGATCGCATACCTAGCCCTCTTGACGGCCCCGTTAATGATTTCACTAAGACCAATGGGTTCAGGGGATAAATCATTGGGTGGCTCAACTGAAATTACATTAACCCTGAAACCAGCAAGCCTAAACGCTAATTCCGTGCCCCTTACCTTATTCGGGTTTCTGGAACCAAGGGCTACGGGTATCACGGCAAGTAAAGCAAATCTAGGGGTTATAAGGGTTATAATCCGTGATGAGGTTTAGTCGCCTACCGAGCAAATGAAGAATGACTCCAATGCTGACCTCCATCGTTTTAATGAGCAACCTCTTACGTAAGGTAAGGATTAGGATGACGATAATGAAACCTAATACCCATTAGAGCACACGGTTACTAAAGGTCGATAGTAAAATCGCTTGCTACACCATAACGCGCCTTAATAATTCCATGATTAATCCAGGATTTAATTAGAAACCTATTCCGCTCTTTATGATAGGGTACTTATTAATTCTCACTCAATATAGAGGGTAGTCCCTGAGTACTTAGCAGTCCTTAGTTGAGATACCCTTCTCGCAAGCTTTATGGTGGCCTCCACAGCCCTCCTTGCATACTCCTCAGCCCTCTCCAGCGCTTGCATCCTATTAGCTCCAGGACCGATTATTCCCATGCCGACGGGCTTGCCGTAGTCCACGGATAGATCCATCAACTTCCTAGCGGTTTGCTGAGCAACAACCTCATCATGCTTAGTCTCGCCCTGTATCACAGCACCTATGGCGGCAACGGCGTCAACATCATCCTTAGCTAAGAGCTCTTTAACGGCTATGGGCATGTCGTATGTACCCGGCACCTTGGCCACGTAGGTGACCTCAGCACCGAGGAATCTGGCGTGCTCAAGGGCCTTTTGAAGCATTAAGTACGTAACGTCGTAGTTAAACTCCGCAACCACAATCGCAAGCCTAACCCTATCCGCCATACACCATGTTTAAGACGAGTCTAAATTAAAGCTTAATCCCAACACCTAACCCTATCACTAATCCTCCTAAGTATTGGGTCGGCAATCAAGTACTGATTATTAACCTTCATCACGAATTCATTATCCACGAGTTCCTGAGAAGTTTCGTAACCTCACCATCACTTATAGACTTACCTTCCCTCAACTCAAGATACCTCTTAACCTCAGACCAGGCTGCGCCCTGCTTAAGGGCATTGATTATTGGCACATACCTCCTTGAACCCATAGCCTAGCGAAGTTACAAAACTCCTCTTCAACAATACCCGAGGCAATACCTATAGTCCTATCAAGAGCCTCGGGGCCTGGATTACTAATGTATGTAAGTCCAAATAATGATAACCAACCAACAACGCCATCTAACTCATCCATGGCTTTACCAATTAGATCCTCGCTAACAATAATGCCTGCCCTGCTAAACTCACGCCTTAAGAAGCCCAGTGGCTGCTCATGCGTGAATGGCTTTAATTCAATTATTTCAATGTATCTACCGTACAGTGGTGAGTCAGGGTCATTGAGACTTAGATAATTGTAAAGCGTACCGACCTTTGATCCGGCGAATACGAAGGGAATATTTCTCAGACTGTCATAGACGTAGGCGAATATCGGCAGTAAACTATAACCCCTCATTTTATTCAACTCCTGTACCTCATCAATTATCACAACCAAGTGTTTACCTTCTGGTGATACCCATTCATTAATGGCATCAAATAGTGATGGGATTGATACATCCTTAGTCAATTCACTGAACTCTATAGTGAAACCCATTATTGATAAACCCCTAATCCTACTTAGGAAATCAATCAATCTTCGGCTAATTGGCAATAATTGACAGGGATTTAGCAAGCTCATTTAGGAAGTTCCTAATCGTTATGTAGCTCATGCCCTCTAACCTTCTTGCATCAATGTATATCCTAACCATGTCCTTTGTGGCGGCCTTAACAAGTGATGTCTTACCGACACGCCTAAAGCCAATCACAGAGTAATTGCCCTGTTTAATGCTGAAAATCTCAATTGCCTAATCTCGGTTTCTCTACCATATGCCTAAGGCATCATTTGGAGTGTACGTCCAATCACGCTGCAGAGTGGTAATTCCCTTGCTTAGGTGGTAGAAGTAGGTGTGCTGTTCGTCCTATCAATTCTACAACGCCGCTCACAGAATTCGTAGTGACTAATTATTCTCTTCGTGATCTCGGCAATTATGTCTAGTAGTGATGGGTCAGTGTTTAATGGTAATTGATTTTAATCAACGACGCCCTCCTCAGTGATCCTAAAGGTAACCTCCCTCTCTGGGTGGTATGGCGAGTCGAATATCTTGGCGATCCTGACATTCTCCTTACCCTTCCTCAGCCAAACCCTGTACGTTGCGCCATGGGCGATCACATTACCACCAGCGGGCTTAAGGGGGTTTCCGAAGAAGACGTCCGGCTGCGCAACCACTTGGTTTGTGACGACTACGGCTGCGTTGTATATGTCGGCGATCCTGAGTAGTTGGGCTATGTGGTGGTTGAGCTTCTGCTGTCTCTCGGCTAGGTTCTCCCTGCCCGGGTACTCACTCCTGAAGTGGGCTACCAATGAGTCAATGACTATTAGGCCAATGTTCTCCTTCTCAATGATCTTCTTACTCTCCTCAACAATCATCATTTGGTGATCACTGTTGTAGGCCCTGGCGTAGAGAATGTTCCTAAGGGCCTCCTGCGGGTCCAAACCCCTGTACTTGGCTATCTGCATGATCCTCTCGGGCCTAAAGGTATTCTCGGTATCAACATACAAAGCCTTAGCCTTCAGGCCACCCTTATCCTCAGGCAATTGAACCATTATGCTCAATTGATGGCAGAGTTGGGTCTTACCGCTGCCGAATTCACCGACCAGCTCCGTAATGGCCTTGGTCTCAATGCCGCCACCAAGCAACTCATCCAGCGCCCTAACGCCAGTGCTAATCCTCCTGATGCCCCTCCTCTTCTCGTAAAGCTCGTAGGCAGTTATGAATGGTGTTAAGCCAATGAGCTTCTGTGCAGATGCAATAATCTGCTTGGCCCTATCCTCGCTACCCAGTATGTCGGATAGCTCCTTAACGCTTGCAAAGGCAACGTCCCTAGCCGTGTTATAGCCAGCCTCCCTGAGCTTCTGTGCCGTGACTCTTCCAACGCCCTCAATCTCCTCAACATCAATGACTGGATAACCACCACTGACGGTTGCTGTGACGACAGTACCGGCGCCTTCCTTGCTGCCCTCCTCCTCACCAGTGTCCTCTGCTTCCTCAATGGGTTCCTCCTCCTTCTCCTCCTCAACTTCCTGCTGTTCCTCCTCCACTCTCTTCCTCCCCTTTGGCATACTCCTCACTGGGGAATAAATGGTAATTACTTAAAAAACTAAGTGTAACTACGAAGGCCTAGTGAGTGTTGCCTCTTAACCTTAACCATACGCCTATGCAGGTCTCGCGCCAAAGCCTATTAATATCACCATCCCCCTCAGCAATGCGCTTGAGTGTGCTCAATACATCACTATCATTAACGACGGGCTTCACGTAGGCCACGTCATCATCATAACCACAGGTAGCCCTGAGTAACCTATCAACAGCCCTCCTTCCAATGAGCCTCCTGAGCTCACCCCAAGTGTAACCAACGTAACCCAACGATTTGTAGAGCTTATCGGCAGGTTCATTACCAAGCCACGTAGTTGCAATATATACATCGGAGTCAGCGCAGATCTCCTCGATGGTGCTCATCAAGATCTTGCCAATACCCAAGCCCCTGCATTTTTCAGCAACGGCTATGTAGTAAATGATGCACAGCCTGACGGAGCCAACGTTGATGCCATAATAAACAGCGGCGCCCACGCTTGAGCCATTGACTATTGCCAACGCCACTGAGCCGACGCCATAATCAACAACGGCCCTTGCATACCTATAGGCTGAGCCAAAGAAATCCCTCAATATCTGCTCGGCGGAACCCATTAACTCCTTACTACCTATGAGTACCGTGATCGATCCGTCGCAGTCCATAAAGACACCCCTGTTAATTACGAGTTAATTCAATTTATTAACAACCAGGACCAAGACAGTTATAGCTAATTATACCCTCCTGCCGCGTCTGCCTCCAGGTGGCCTAATGGTATCTGTCGGTATTGGTGTCACATCCTCAATGCGACCAATTATCAAACCAGCCCTAGCCAAAGCCCTAATTGCAGCTGCCGCGCCAGGACCTGGCGTCTTAGGGCCGTAGCCACCAGGTGCCTTAACCTTTATGTGCACTGCATTAATACCCCTGCTCATGGCTATCTGTGCGGCCTTGTACGCAGCCATCATTGCCGCATACGGACTTGGTTTATCCCTGTCAGCCTTAACCACTTGTCCACCACTAACCCTCGCTACGGTCTCGGCACCAGTTAAATCAGTGATTATTATAATAGTATTGTTATAACTGGAGTAGACATATGCGACGCCCCACCTAAGCTTCTTAGCCCCACTAATCTGCGTTGGCTTTATCTCGGGTAACTGCATTGATTGCGGCGCTGACTGTTGCGCCGACTGTGACTGCTGTTGCCCCTGAACCTCCTCTCCAGCCTTCTCAGTGTTTTCCTGCGACATTCAGTTGATCCGAAATCTACTCATTTTATAAATTTTCTTGCCATCGACCTA
Source organism: Vulcanisaeta souniana JCM 11219 (assembly GCF_026000775.1). GTDB lineage: Archaea > Thermoproteota > Thermoprotei > Thermoproteales > Thermocladiaceae > Vulcanisaeta > Vulcanisaeta souniana. The sequence continues at coordinate 2,276,858 of NZ_AP026830.1, forward strand.
GTAAGCACTCTCCATATTCTCAACAATACTCACCAAGTGGCTAGTGCCAACCCTAAACCTCATGGGGTCGGGTTCCCTCTCTGCTGCACTCATCAACTCAAGAACCTGCTGGTAAGTCCTAACACCACCCGCAACCTTAATCCCAACCCTCGGATTATACCTCCTAGATAGCTCAGCCATGAGCCTCACATTCTCCAACTGAGCCCCGGTCTTATTACCAAGTCTCTCCGCGTAACTCCTCTCCTCAAACCCAGTACTCGTCTTTACGAAGTCCGCCCCAGACTGCATCACAATCCTATAGAGTTCGAGCTTCTCCTCCCTAGTCGTGTAGGCGTCCTCAACTATTACCTTAATGATCTTGCCCTCCCTATGGGCGGTCTCAACCACAGTGTTTATATCATGCTCAATCTCACCCCAAAGCCCAGACTTAACAAGGCCTATTGGGGCTACGATATCAAGTTCGTCGGCGTACCGTGAGTAGCGCTTAATGGCGTCTATCCTGGCCTCCGTTGTGCCGGCGCCAAATGGGAAGTCAACCACAGCAACCACCTTGAAGGTATAGCCCTTACGTGCCATGTACTCCCTGGCGTACCTAAGGAATACTGGGTTTATGGTTATTGAGTATGCGCCGTACCTGGCCGTATCCTCGATTAATGCCTCGATATCCCTGGTTGTGCCGTATGGCCTCAGGTACGTATTATCTATTAAACCTATGATATTCATACCCGTCAATTATGGATTAAACCCATTAATGCCTTACCACCTAAAATACTTATTAAATTTCATTAATACGTAGTAATAGGTATGAGCGAACCAACCATTAAGTCTGTTAGGGTTTTGACGGTTATGGGGAATTTCGAGTGGCCCATTGTTAAGGTTGAGCTTAGTAATGGGCTCGTTGGCTATGGCGAGTGCCACAGAGGTCCAGGCATTAAGGAGGTCCTGAGAAGGGCCGAGGAGTTGATTAGGGGTAGGGAGGTTAACGTCGAGTACTTACTAAGGCTCGTCAGGAAGCACATACCGAATTCCGAGTGGGGCGTTGTTAATAACGCAATAAGCGGCTTGGAGACAGCCCTCTGGGACTTGAAGGGTAAGTTAACGGGACTCCCGGTCTATGAACTACTCGGTGGTAGGGTTAGGGATAGGGTCGCTGTTTACGCGGACCTGCACGCTGGTGCTGGTATTACTGAGACCGGTGGTAAGAGGTGGGTTGAGCTGGCCAGTACTGAGGTTGCCTACAACGTTGAGAATTATGTAAGGAGGGCCAGGGAGGCGATGGGCATGGGATTTAGGTACATTAAGTTTGATGTTGATGTGCCGGAGAACATGATGGAGACCGAGTTCGATAGGACAGTGGGCATGAAGGTCGTTAAGTTCGTTACATCATTCATAGGTGGCGTCAGGGATGCTGTTAAGTATGATGTTGATATAATGATTGATGGGCACTGGGCCTTCAGTGTGCCCACGGCTTTAGCCATAGCCAGGGAATTGGCTAGGTATGATGTCTTTTGGTTCGAGGACCCGGTACCGCCTGAGAACATCGATGCCATGATGGAGGTTAGGCTCAAGTCGCCTGTGCCCATAGCCACTGGCGAGAAGTTGTATAGGCTTTCACAATTCAGGGAGTTAATTGGCAAGGGGGCCACTGATATTATACACCCAGACGTTCAGAGGCTCGGTGGTTTACTGGAGATGAAGAAGATCGCCTACCTAGCAGAGGAGTACTATGTACCGGTTGCAATACATAACATCTCAAGCCCAATAGGGACAATGGCCAACGCGCACGTGGCAGCCACCATAGGGGACTTCATAGCCATTGAGTGGCACGCTATTGATTTACCCTGGTGGCCCGACATGGTTAGGGAGGGTATGATAATTAGGGACGGCCACATAATACCGCCAAAGAGGCCTGGTCTCGGAGTTGAACTAAACGAGAGGGTAGCCATCGATCACGCTAAGGATCAAGGTGAAGTTAAGGAATTTCTCCAATAAAAACTACTTATTAAACACCAGGGGATCACTTGCTTAGTTGAAGTGATGAGTGAGCCTCGAACATAGAGTTGATGAAGAAATCGAACCGGGCTGATTATTACTACTGCTGTGTTGGTACCATTGTCAGCTTTGGCTTGATCGCTTGCTTCATGTAGTCAACTAGGTTAGCTTCCTCTATTGCCTTGAGTACCTCTTCGTCGCTGGCACCCCTCTTGACATTCACCTTATACTCTGTTGGTTCGATGTGCTTGACGTTGACCGCCCTCCTCTTGACACCCGTGAGTGTCCTTGGCCCGGTGACTATTACGAAGTTTTCATCCTTAATGTCCACAATGACGCACTTCCTACCTGCTTCTCTACCCGCCACCTTCACGCATACCCTGCCAATATCGAAGACCCTAGGCATCAAGCACGGGTAGTGCAGGGCTTTATAAGCATTTCATGTTTCGAACCTTGTTCTTGGTAATATATAAAGTATGTACTAATACTCTTTATAAGTATATTTAACTTTTAATAATCATGGGTCTCCAAGAAATTTCAGAGAAATATAGGCGCTACTCAAATGATTTAATGAATATACTTAGATTGAGGACTAAGCCCATTGGCGTGGCACTAATAGATAAGGACCCAAGTGAATTAGGCATTAACGCACTCCGCCCTGTTAAACACCTCCGCAGGAAACTAACCTTTTGTCAAATGACCGCCGCTGCCAGGTACTACGGCATGGGAATGGTGGCTACACTTGAGGACATGGCGTGCCCTGGCGAAATAATAATCTTCGGCTTCGCTGAACCTCCTGAGTACTTCCTCGACGGTAGTCTCAGTTATGGTTTGTATACAAAGACTAAGGAGACCGGTAGGGCCCTCGATAGTAGCCTACCAAGGCTCCCTGCGGGCAAGTACAGGGCGTTGTTAACTATGCCCCTCGATAATGTTGCTTATGAACCACAGGTAGTTATGGTTTATGGAACACCAGGCCAAATGGTTAAGTTGGTCACTGCCTACGTATACACCAGTGGTGAGAAGGTTACGTTAAGCGCCAGCGGTAAGGCTGGTTCTGACACAGCTGTTGCCGACGTTCTTCTCACTAATAAACCTAGGCTTGCGCTACCCGGCTATGGTGATAGGATTGTTGGGCATGTGGAGGATTACGAAATGCTCTTTGTAACGCCAGCAACCATGCTAGGCGATATTATCGATGCACTCAAGGAGCAGAACAAGACTAACTTCATTGTCTATCCGCCAATGCCAAGCGTATTCTACAGGGTTGACTTTGGTTCCATACCTGTCATTGGGAGTTTCTATGCTGAGTTCCTTAGGGAGGTTGATGAGAAGGTAAAGAAGGAGAGAGGTGGTGCTAATGGAGAATGAGGAACTTGATAATTTGATAAAGAATGCCAAGGAAAGGGCCACCCAATTACTCGTTGAGACAGAGAATTGCGCATACTCGCCCTTCGTGGCCTTGCTCGAGGCCTTAAACATTAAGGCATCGCCTGAGCTGCTGGCAATACCAATAGGCTTTGCCGGTGGTTTAAGTGGTTCTGGGCATCTTTGTGGTGCTCTATGGGCTTCCGTAGCTGCCGTGAGCATTTATATGAAGAGGAAAATAGATGAGGAAAGAAGTGGTAGGCAGAGTGGCGAGTCATTCACTGCGTACCATAGTAATCTTCATAGTAAGGTTGTGGAGGTGTATAAGCAATTCATTAATATGTTTGGGTCACCAGACTGTAAAGACCTAAATCCAAAATTTGACCTAGTATCGCCTGAGCAACGTAAGAAGTGCACAGTCATTGTTAGGAAATCCACTGAGATTACGCTGAGGGTGTTATTAGGTGGTGGTAAATGAGCACGGAAATCACCGGCAGGGAGGCTGAAGGCATTAAGTGGGACTTTGTGGCCATTGGTTCTGGTACGGCTGGCGCTGATGCGGCAATACGGGCTGCCCAGCTGGGACTTAAGGTGCTACTCATAGAGAGGGATAGGAGTAGGTTAGGTGGTACCTGCGTTAATGTTGGCTGTGTACCCACGAAGAAGTTGCTGTACCTTGCTGATCATTATCATGAGTTAGGTAGGTTCCTCATTAATGAGGGTTTGATCGCAAGCACAAAGTTGGATGTTAAGGCTATGTTTGAGGCTAAGGATCGATTAATAAGCCAAGTGATATCCTGGTACACGTTCAAGGTGCTCCCGAGTTATGGCGTAAGGCAATTAATTGGTGAGGCTAGGTTGGTATCACCTAGGTCGATTAAGGTTGGTGATTCAATAATAGAGGCTAGGAACGTCCTAATAGCCACTGGCTCTAGGCCGAAAATACCGCCAATAAAAGGCATGGAGCAGGGGTTGAGGAGCGGCTTTGCCGTAACCAGTGATGACTTCTTCTACCTTAGGTCCATACCTGACAGTGTTTTGATTATTGGTGGCGGTGCGATTGGGATTGAGCTTGGCACGTTATTGAGCAAGCTTGGTTCTAGGGTAACCATTGTTGAGGTTATGGATAGATTATTACCAACGTTCCCAGATCCAGAGCTTGGTAATTACCTCGCCAGTAGGATTATGATGGAAATGTATGGAGTTAACGTTAAGGTGGGTACGTCAGTAACCGAGGTGGATCCAAGTAATAAAATGGTTAGGTTATCCAGTGGTGAGACTGTGAAGGTTGATGCCGTCCTAATAGCCACAGGTAGGGAGCCCAACACCCAGGGGCTTAACCTTGAGGGTGTTGGCGTTGAGGTTAGGAATGGCGCCGTCATGGTTGATGATCACTCGAGGACTAATATACCTGGTATCTACGCAGCTGGCGATGTAACTGGTAAGTACATGTTGGCCAGTGTGGCTAAGGTTCAGGGTATTGCGGCTGCGGAGAACGCCGCAGGCCTTGATTCTAGGGTTGATTACTCATTAGTGCCCATGGTTGTTTTCTCAGACCCAGAAATAGCATCTGTGGGTATCTCGGTTGGTAAGGATGATCCCAGGTACGTCATAGCCAAAATGCCTAATTATATAAATTACAGGGCAATTGCATATAATAAGCCATATGGCTGGACAAAAATAGTGGTAGATAGGGCTGGTGGAAAAATCGTTGGTTTTCATATGATTGGTCCATGGGCCTCTGAGATCGTTAACATGGCAACGATAGCCATTAAAAAGGGATTAACACTTGATGAGGCAAAAGAACTTGTATTTTCACATCCAGTCTTCTCAGAACTTTTAATAGATACCATGGAACTAGTCTCTGGAGGTAATGTATATTTGCCCAAGAGATGAATACGTAGATATATTTTGTTGTTGGTAAATATAGAATTGATTTAAAAAACTATAAATAATGATTAGACATACATACTAAAGATCCTATGTCCCTAGATGTTGTGAATTATTATTTGAATAAGCATACTGTTGCTGTTGCCATTGGTGATCATAGGGTTAGTTGGAAGAAGCTTAATTCTGAGGCTAATAAAACTACATAGGTACCAAGAGGCCCAATGGGCAAGGTACCAATACTAATAGTTCAAGGTAAATAGTGTAACGGGCATTAAAGGAAGGAATAGTGAGCAGTTAGAATATAATAAAATTATTATAGTTATATCTAATATATTATATAGATTATTTAATACTAGCATTTAAAAGAATTTTATTGTTGAAAATGCTATGAAGAAATTAAGGCCTAGGAGAAGCGATAAAGAAGAACAGAATCAACAGGAACAGAAAGAAACCAAGGAAATTAGTGGCTTTAGGGATTATCCATTGACCGTTGATAAAATACTTACCTGGGCCTCATATGCCTTCCCTAACAATGAGATTGTTTACTGGCCTCCTGGCGGTTCCAGGGCCTCTGTTACGTTTTCCCAATTTGCTGATAGAGTTCGTAGGGTTGCTGCAGCACTTATGGACTTGGGTCTACGGTCAGGTAAGCCGTGGGAGTTCGGTTCGAAGATAGCCGTAATGGAGTGGGATACCCTTAGGTATGTTGATTTATTCTACGCAATACCATCAATAGGCTCTACACTATTTACGGTAAACATCAGATTAGCGCCACATGAAGTCATGTATACCATGAGCATTGCAAAACCCGATGCCCTAGTCATAAACATTGACGACTTTGAACCATTCATAAAGCCAATACTTGATAATATTAAGACCATTAAACTCGTCATTTACATGAGCGATAGGAGCAAAGGGCCGAGTCAGGATTACGGCATCAAGACAGTCCCTTACGAGGAATTACTGAAGCATGAACCGTTGAAGGAATTCCCAGAGATTGACGAGAGGACACCGGCCACAATGCTATTCACTTCAGGAACAACGGGACCGCCAAAGGGCGTCTACTTCACGCATAGGCAGCTTGCCCTTCATGCATCGTCAGTAACAATAGCCCTGAGCTATCCACCCTATAATATCGGTGTCAAGGATGTGTCAATGCCGTTAATACCATTATTCCATGTACATGGTTGGGGCACACCATATGTGGTTATGCTATCGGGTACCAGGAAATACGTATTGCCTGGCAGGTATGACTGGGGACACATACTAAGGCTAATTCATGATGAGGGAGTGACGTACACGGGCGGCGTACCAACAATATTATACGTACTACTTACGCATCCTGATTCCTCGAAGTATGACCTAAGGGGTTTGAGGTTTGGTAATGGTGGCTCTGCAATGCCCGAGGGTCTTTATAACGCGGCTAAGGCTAGGGGTATTATCGTGGCTTCAGGTTATGGAATGACAGAGACGGCTCCCGTGCTTACAATGGCCTACTTAAGGCCTGAGTATCTGAACTGGTCTGAGGATGAGAAGAAGCAATTGGTTCTTAGAACTGGTCTGCCGATACCCCTTGTTCAGTTGCGTGTTGTTGATGAGCAGGACAATGACGTACCAATGGATGGAAAGACCATTGGCGAGTTGGTGGTTTGGTCCCCGTGGATTGCCAAGGAGTACCTAGATGATCCAGAGAAGACTAGGAATGCCTGGCGCAATGGTTGGTTCCATACGGGAGATGTTGCGGTGTGGTTCCCAGACGGTTATATTTTCATAGTTGATAGGCTTAAGGATGTGATCAAGAGCGGCGGTGAGTGGATATCAAGTGTTAAGTTGGAGAGTATAATCAGTACTCATCCTGCCGTGGGTGAAGTGGCTGTGATCGGTGTTCCCCATGAGAAGTGGGGTGAGAGACCCGTGGCCATCGTAGTGCCTAAGCCCGGGGAGAGAATTACAGAGGATGAGATCAGGAACTACCTAATGCAATTCGTGGGGAGAGGTGAAATACCGAAGTGGTGGTTGCCTGATAAGATCATTATTGTTGAGGCTGAGTTACCGAAGACAAGTACGGGTAAGATCGACAAGAAGCTACTCAGGGATAGATTTAAGGATGAATTCACATGAATTATGTTAAGTAACTGTAATGATGCTCTGCGTGTCTCTCCGTTCGATTTTAATACTATGTCTGGCGCCAGTTGTCTCAAATAAGCCCTTGATTATTCCTCTTGTCATCGGCATCCCAACATCTTCATCAAAGGCCTCAGTAATTGAGACAGTTATTCCACCCTGTGCAAATCTCATGTCAACAAGTACCAATACCCCGAGCGCCGTTAGTATCCTTAGTGAAGTATAAATGGCATCCCTAGCGTCGACCACAGAATCAAGTAAATGTCTCATTAATTCTTTACCATACTCATATCCAAGTCTCTCCAGTAATTCGGGGTCTCTCTCCATTACGTAGTAAAGCACGGCCTTCATAAAGTCCTCTTTAACGAAACCCAGCAATGTAATGGGTAATTCAGTAGAATTCACTGTATTAACGCCGTCCACGTTACCCAGCTCATTCATTAGCCTGGTATCGGCCTTGCCCTCCACCTCAATGAGAATTGCATAATTATTACCCACTATATTTCTTATGTTCATGTTATGGGACCTAATAATACCCGTAATGTCATTAAGAAGCCCAGGTCTATCCCTTGAAATACTTACTAATAGCCAAACCATAATAATATAGATCAATTAGGGTACTTTAAAGATTACTAACTTATGGTCGTAGAACAAAATAATTATGGCCTTTACTTAGCATCCTTAAGTTCCCAAATAATCCTCCTTAATATAGGCTCGCCGATGTGCCTAAGCACGTCAATACTTGGCGGATTAAGGCAGTGCTTGAATTCATAAGGTACATTAATCCCTAAACTACCTAGGCACTTAGCCATTCTATACCAATTACTTGATTCGTAAATACCACACTTAATCGCAGCAAGGAGAAACATTAACTCTTTAAGGGATTTACATACCATTACCTCATTATCACTATTAAAGAACACATATTCTCTCTCATCAATTATCTCCAATTCGCTCCTGACTACAGAGTTTACATCAATGTCCAGTGAATTACCATAAACTAATTGGCCAGCCTTAATTATATAAACGAAGAATAGGGTGTTACGGGGTCTCCTAAATACTTGTAAATCCACATTCCCACTAACCCTGGGTATTTCACTGGGTACTTCCTCCATAAACACTGTAATGTCAATATCACCGCCGCTACAGTCGGTCGATCCGCCATACACGTATATAGCGTACGCACTTCTGAACCTATTAACTACTTCATTAATTGTGTCACTAGGTATGCAATCCACTTAATATGCATGGGTTAATGCTTAATAAGTATGATATTTGATTAATTATGAAAATGCCATTTAGAGTTAAGTACTATGTTTATTGGACTGACACTGATGCGGCAGGTATTGCGCACTTCACATCATTTCTAAGGCTTATTGAGCATGCAGAGGAAGATTTCTATAGGGAAAATGGTATTCTTCATTACCACTCGATCGCCCCACGTAGAGAACTCTTCATAACCTATACGGCGCCATTACGGAGAGGTGATGTTGCCATTGTTGAGCTATGGCTTGATGAAGCAAGGACCCGGGCGATTAGGTATAGGTTTAGGGTAATTAATGAGACCACGGGTAAAAACGCTGCTGAAGGCTACCTAGTATTTACTTGTGTTAATAATGAGAATGGTGAGCTGAGGGCTATTCCATGTCCTGAGGAACTCATTAACGCCTGGAAGAGAACTCTCGATAGTACTAGTACTCAATAAATCTGACATCAGTGGGTTCACCATTGAACCTAATGGGGTTCCTAACGAGTCTCACTACGCCTAACTCTGGGTGCCTAATCTCAGCAAGTACATACCTATTCACGTAATTATCCCTAGCTAAATCCGCCATGTTGTAAATGGGGCCAGCAGGTATTCCATTACTTAGGAGAAGGCTTACCCAGTCATCTCTATCCCTTGTTAGGAATATTCCCTGGAGTATTTTCTCGAGCTCGTCCTGGTTCTTAACCCTGTCAGGGTTTGTCCTAAATCTAGGATCATCAGTCAATTCAGGCCTACCAATGGCCTTACAGAACATCCTCCAGATCTTATCATTACCAACTGCGAGTATGAACATCTTACCGTCCCTGGCCCTGAAGGCTTGGTACGGGGCGACAACACTCATGTACTTAGTACCCAGTGGTCTCGGTACATTACCCGTGAAGAAATAGTAAAGTAGGTGCATACCCATTATGTATAGGGCTGAGTCCAGCATTGGTACGGTAATCCTAATACCCTTACCCTCCCTATCCCTAACCCTAAGCGCCGATAGTATTGCTATTACCGAGAAGAAGCCAGTCACCATGTCAGTTATTGGAACACCAACCTTAACAAAGGTCCCATCCTCACAACCCGTGACGCTCATCAAACCGCTCATACCCTGAATAACAACGTCAAAGGCAGGGTAATCCTCATACTCACTACCTGGTATGAAACCCTTAATCGATACGTAAATAATCCTCGGATTAATCTTACTCACAGTGTCATAATCAATGCCAAGTCTCTCCGCAACTCCAGACCTGTAATTCTCGATTAAAACGTCAGCGTCCCTAACCATCTCATAAAACCTACTCCTATCACTCTCATTCTTAAGGTCGAACCTAATAACGCGCTTATTCCTATTCATTGCCAAATAATACGTGCTGGCCCCATCCTTGATTACGTGGCCCCACGTCCTAGTCATGTCACCCTCAGGGGACTCAACCTTAACGACATCTGCACCCAAGTCACCAAGTATTGATGTCGCAAAGGGACCAGCCGCAGAATGCGTTAAATCAATCACCCTAACGCCATCAAGTGGAGTTTTACTCATAACAAACCTGAACGTATTCACTAGATTTTAATGTTTACTTAGCCGTACGCGGTGAACTTCGCCATAATTATTAATAATGATGACACGGATAATGTGGGTCATGGTTATTATTTAGATAAATTATTAAATAACATAGGAATCATTGTCGTTATTATTTTCCAGAAAAGATTTAATTATTTCATTAAATAAAAAGTACAATGAAGCCAGGATTAAGGCGCGTGATTAGGTATGATGGCAAGTCCTCGTATGAAATTAGGATTGCTGGGTTAACTAGGGAGCTACCGATAGTAAGCATTGGTATTATTAATATCGAGGATCAACGATTCAAGGCATACATAGCCTCTGATGCGGAGCTTGTGCTCAGCGACGTGGAGTTTATAAGCGTGGTCTCTAGGGAGCTCGCAAAACACATAGCCCCATTTAGCCCAGAGGTTATTGCAGCACCTGAGGCTAAGGCCATTGCCATTACCTATGAGGTTTCCAGGAGGCTAGGCATTGCCAAGTTCATCATTGCTAGGAAGGGCATCAAGGCATACATGAGCAGCCATGCGGAGGTAATTGTTAATTCGATAACAACTGGAGTGGCACAAAGACTTGTCCTTGATGATGAGTCAATACGGTACGTGAAAAATAAGAGGACTTGCATTATTGACGATGTGGTCTCCACGGGAAGTACCATTAGGGCTATCGAGAACTTGATAGGGAGTGCTGGCGGTAATATTGTATGCAGGGCTAGTGTTTGGCTTGAGGGCCCATGGATTGATGACGACTGGGTAATCCACATAGGCGAATTACCAATATTTATAGAGCAGGTGAATGATAAAAAGCGCATCGATCATTGACTCACCGGTTCTGCTTATAACATAATTCCCATAAATACCTGGTAAATAAAGGTGCTAATCCCGGGAATACACTCACCAGGTTCATGCATGCTTAATAATCAGATAAGGGTTGTGGAAAAAATGGTTATGTGTTTTTACATTAATGCCATTTACCTTCCCTATTAATCAAGTGCCCTTCTAACGGTCTCTGGGCCAATTGATGCGCCTATTATGGTCATTGCAGCACCAATCATGACTACTATTGACGGGGCCAATGCAGCTGCCGTTATTGGACTCATACTACCCTTAAGGTTTGCGTAGAGTATTAATGCAAATGTTGGTGCCAGTGATCCGATTGCAGCATTTAGATTCCAACCGAAGCCTATGCCGCTCCATCTGACCTCCGTTGGGAATATCTCGGAGAAGTAGGCCGTCTGCACGGTGGCGCTTAGGGTGAATATGAAGTACATGAGAGCGAGTGAGGTAGCCATTATGGGTATTGAGAGCGTCGTTAAGGCCAGGTAAAGCGGGTATATTGTTACGAGGAGTATTGCGGTTGGTATTATCAGCATCCTTCTCCTTCCGAATAGGTCGGTTAAGTAGCCACCGAATGTATTACCTATTATACCGCCAATGCTACCGAGCATTAGCGGTAAGTATGTTAATTGGACAAAGGCCTTCTGAAGTTCCGGTATGTAGCTGGACAGTAGTTTTGTGAATGTGGTTACAAAGCCATAACCTGCATAAAACACGAAGGTTAGGCCAAGGTTTATCAGTATCACAAGGACGAGACTGAACCAGTACCTCCTAATGGCGGTTGCCAATGGCACCTTGACTATCCTGCCCTCCTCTTTCTTCCTCTCCCAAAGTATTGATTCTGGTGCGGCAAACCTTATGATTAGGCCTATGATAACGACGACTGCGCCGCTCAGGAAGAGTATTCTCCATCCAATCGTGCCTATTGGGTAATAGGCGCTGACAAGAAGTAGTAGGCCTGAGGCAAGTAGTGAGGCAACGGACATACTTGAATTAAGCACACCATTAACTAGCCCACGCCACTTGGGCGATGCGAACTCCAGTGCCCACACAACTCCACCGCCTGCCTCGCCGCCGTATCCAAACCCCTGTACGAACCTAAATATTGTTAGCAAAATGGGTGCCCAAATACCTATTTGCGAGTACGTTGGTAGTAATGCAATGACTATGGTTGCTATGGCCATGGTTATTGCATCACCAAGCAGTGCATTCCTCCTACCGTGTTTATCACCAACGTGACCAAAGAAAATGGCACCCAGGGGTCTCGCGAAGTAACCAACAGCAAAAATAAGCAGTGTATAGAGGAGTCCAGCCAATGGGTTTGCCTTAGGGAAGAACAAGTCACTAATATAAGGCACCAGTGAAAAGTAAATTAGGAAGTCATAATATTCGAGTGCCCATGCAAAGAAGGTTGATATTGAGGCAAGCATCAAGCCTCTCCTTCTAGTGCTTTCTGGTATTGTTGGCCCACTCATAGTGATCCATTCAATTAAGTAAGTATTTAAAGTGTTACCTATGAATATATAGGGTTAATAATAATTATACCCACTCTACCATCCCTTAACCGTGGACAAATACATACTCAAAACCTCCCTGGCCAATTCCCGCTTATGCAATGGACCAACCCTCCTGACCACACCACCCTTATTTAATACGAGGACCTCATCCTTCTCAGTACCAAATCCCTTACCCTCACCAACTAGGTGAGCCAGGGCTAAATCCCAGTCACCCTCCCTTGCCCTCCTCATCGTCTTCTCAATTAATTCCTCCTCCGAAATACCAACCTCAGCCTTATAGGCTATTAGGAATGTACCTGGCGAGACCCTCTTCAAGTCCCTGGCCATCTTGGGAGCTTGAATAAGTTCCACAACGACCCTCTCCAGGTCACTACTTATCTTACCCTCAACCCTATCCTTAACATAGAAGTCCAGTGGGGCAGCCGTTAATATGGCAAGGTCATAGTGTCGATTACTGACAAGTCTCATTACGACATCGTACATTTCCATAACACCCTCAACCCTAAAAACCTCCGTATTAGGTGGATCACCAATGCTCACGGGTCCCTTAACCAGGGTAACCCTGGCACCCCTAGCCATTACCTCCCTGGCAAAGTAGTAACCGGTTAATCCACTGCTGGGTGTTGTTATGTATTTAGTGGCGTCAATGCTTTCATGGGTTGGCCCAGAGGTTACTAGAACTGATAAACCATACATGTCCCTTGGTGCTAATAAGTCAATCACTGACTCAACAACTTCCTGATTCTCAACCAACTTAGCCTTACCTTCACTGAGGACCGGCTCAACAAACCGCACGCCCAATCCCCTCAGCCTCTCAATATTACTCCTAACCAGTGGGTTCCTCCACATGGACTCGTTCATGGCAGGTACGAGGAGCAATGGCACACCAGCGCCCAGGGCAGTCATTGCACATAAAGCCACAGGCGTATCCCCAATGCCATTAGCCACCTTGCCGATGGTGTTCGCGGTAGCTGGCACAACCACCACTGCATCAGCAACCGTGCATATGTTAACATGTTCCGCATAGCCACTCAACTCCACATACGCCGGATTACCCGTAGCCCATTCCATAACCCTAGGACCAAGTAACCTACTGGCTTCCCTACTCATGAACGTAACCACATCCGCGCCATGTCTAATCAACTCCCTGGCAATATCTGGAGCCCTATAAACCGAGACGCCACCTGTTAGAGCAAGGACAACCCTCTTACCACGCAGTAAATTGCTCCTCGAGCCCTTGATCAGTTCAATATCCTCCCTAAAGGGCACAGCAGTAAAGATCCACCAAATTATTAAGTGTTCCGACCAAAGCCCGCACTAGAGTTGGTTCGATCTTCATTCTAGCTTTCATTGCAGTAATTCGCTGGCTCTTCATCACAGTTTGCCCACGTTTCTTAAGAATCAGTGGTTACCAAAATGCCATCTCCCTAAGATTTTTGAACGCAAATTGAGGAAATCCTAGTCATTGGCTCCATTCTCATCCACCGAAGCTCTTAACTACTGCAGTTGAGCACATTACCAATAACAAGTGAAATGGGCTACCTACTAAATCCATACTATAATACCTTAATTAGTACAGATCCATTTTCATTTAGTGTGAAGTCACCATAAAGATGGTCTCATTAATTCCATCAGACCATGCGATTACAATCACATCTCATTACCCAACCGCCTCATCACTCACGTAATGGGCGCAATACCCCTTATTTAAATCATGTACTGCGTAATATTCATTATAATCACAATGAAGAGCTATAAAAGAGGTCTAAGTAGTGCTCCCTTCTTAATCTTTTAATTACTTTCAATTAATTAACAAGGTTATTGCCATAATGCTCCTAATCACCGTGTGGTTTCACGAAAGTTTCACAATTCAGTTTCACAAAATCCCTTAAAAAGCACAATAGTTACAGTACTGCGATGGCAGTTATAAATAGAATTAGGGTTGGGAAAAAAAGGATTGCCAATAAATGAACTCCCGTATACCGTGAAGATATACATCAACAACCAAGTCTTGATACCGGCGAATCTCATCAAGGCCCTTGGCCTAAGCAAAGCAAAGTATGCAGACATAGTAATAGAGTATAATGGTCAAAGAATAAAACTAAAGGACATAAAGCTGCTCAGGACTAGGCATACGGACTCTAGGCAATTCACAATACCCAGGGAAATCAGGGAGACCTACGGCATAAGGTCACTCGATGAAGTAATAATTCATGAAATAATACCAAAGACAAGATAGGAAAACGTGATCATAAATATCTAATCAACCCTATGATAATGGATTAACCCCTTGAACAATGGTCTCCGGATCCTAACCAATTCACAATCCTCACACCCAGCGGATCCTCAAGGTTTAGGAAATAAAAAGCCATAAAATGCACATGGAATTACCCTCAACAGAATTTAATAGTCCACTTCCACCGTGGTAGTTATCGTCATCGGTCCATACAGCCAGACCAAGGGACGGCAATTACCAAGTAGATACCACCGCGCACGCTCCAAGATTAGTTGAAAGACCAAGGAGGAAAGAACGAAGTATGTACCAATACCAGCGAAGCCGATAAACCAAGGTAAGTGCAACATAATATCATGATGAGCTAAGCAAGGTTGAGCTGAACAATGGAGTACTTGATCAGGTTGTTGAAGATCTAGGTGACTGGAGCCACGGATCCGAACAAAACAAGCCATAAATACGACAAAACCGGTGGTGGGCCCGCCGGGATTCGAACATTCCCCGCGGTTAACCCGCGACCGGGACCTCCCGGTTATGAGCCTTACGCGGGGCGATTGCCCCAGGGCGCTCTACCTGGCTAAGCTACGGGCCCCATGCCAGTGATTACTTTGCGTCTTTTAAGCTTTTAGTCCCCGTAACTCACCACTTGGATATGCTGGGCTAAATGGTCATGGTATTAACATGAAGATGCTTACTTATTTCATTCTATTGCGTAGCCCGGCTCGTAATAGAACTTGCATAATTTTACATGATTTTCTAGTCTCAATATGGGTTTAACCAAAGAGGTTTACCTCAGGTACATTCTCTGCTGTTGCCTTTTCATTAAGTACATCGTTGCTTATTTCTATTGTGTACTTAAGCCTTGCGGTGTATACCACGTTGTTTTGCTCTTCACCGGTTGGTGTCAGTGATATCTCTCCGGTTACTTTGGCGTAGCCCTTTTCCTCATTATTCCTCATTAGTTTCCAAACCATGT
Organism: Vulcanisaeta souniana JCM 11219; assembly: GCF_026000775.1. Classification (GTDB taxonomy): domain Archaea; phylum Thermoproteota; class Thermoprotei; order Thermoproteales; family Thermocladiaceae; genus Vulcanisaeta; species Vulcanisaeta souniana. Next base: position 2,292,610 of record NZ_AP026830.1, read on the forward strand.
TAACACTGTACTTGCCGCCAACATCCTTAACGTCCCAAGTCCTCTCACCGGGCGTTAACCCGTAATCCGTGGAAAAGGACTTCACAAGTTGCATGAAGCTTGTTCCGGAGTCGTCAAGCGGTACCGATAGGCCGGCCTCCCTGGGCCACCTCTCGAGTCTCTTCCTCCTGGCATCCTCACTGGCTGACTTGCTTATTTTTATGGGAATCTCTAAATCCCTCTCATACACTGTCGTGAAACTCATACAACTTGCGTAAGGCCTCCCAGAATAAAAACGCTTCCCCTATTGGCATTACCTAGGAAGGATCGCCAAATGGTACTATTTCAATACTATTTTACTGTCAGTACAACGTGTTGCCTATTCTGGTTCGATGATCTCGTTTATATCCAGGATCTGAGCCGCGCCTTCGGCGTTCCTGCCTAGGTTTGCAAGGCATATTGGGCATACGGTCACCACGGTCTTTGATAGTCTCGCAAGATTTTCAATCCTTATCTTAGCTATTTTCTTAGACAGCTCTGGGCTGAGCGACTCGAGGGGTCCTCCGCAGCATGTTGATGTTTCCCTACCGGTTATCATGGGATCTTCAAGGTGCTTAATGCCAGCATTATCAAGTATTGACCTGTAAATGTCATATTTGTTCAGGTACCTGGCGTATAGGCATGAATCATGTATGACTACATCATTACCTATCCTGGACCTCACCTTAATGCCCTTGATTAGGTCTAGGTAGTTCACCACCTCAAAGTTGAGTTTGAAGTAGTTCGGTGCGACGTTTACCAATACATTGTGGGTGTGCGGGTCAATCGTTATAACCCTCTTAACTTCATACTTCCTAAGTGTCTTGAGCACGGTATTTTCAAAGTAATCCATAAACGCATCCTCAGCCCCAATTTCATGAAGTAGTGCGCCGCTGTATGGTTCATCCTCGTAGAGGAAACCGAAACTAATGCCTGCCTTCTGTAGCGCCCTGGCTATATTCCTTACTATGCCATTGGCCCTATCAATATCAGCCTTGTTTGGTTTTACCATGAAGCCCGCAAACCTGGACAATATGCCTCCCAAGCCAGCTCTTGATAACGTACCGGCAAAGGCGCTTAATGATGAACCCTTGATCTTCTCAATCCATGGCACTAACTCATTGATCATGGGGGCCATTTGATATAGGCATGAGGTGTAGATTATTGTGCTACCGCCCCTGGGTATGTTAAGATCCTTCGCCCACTCACTGCAATATGCCTTGTCCATTGGTATTGGTAAACCGTTTGAATTAAGGCTGCCCTTCATTATTTCAATCAGTGATTTAACCCAACTTTCCAAAGGAGCTCACCGGTGTTACTCATTGTTAACGTCTATTTAAGCATTAATTATTATTTATTAGGTCAATTAATAATTATTATGAACGCACTACCTACCCTTAATGTATATGTTTACCCTGGTCTTATTTATTATGACATCAAGGTTACAATCACACTTGAGGAGTATCTTCGTCACACCCAATAGGTAGCCCCTGGTGAAGGGTAAGCCGGTATCCAGGTCAAAGGGCTCAATTAGAGACACGCTAACTAGGTTGCCGTTTTTATCTGGATTTGTGTTTATGCTCTCAATACCCTTAGCCAGGTTCATTATGACTAGCATGTTTATTGCCGTCTCGAGCACTTTATCCATAGTTGAGTTAGCCGGTATTTCATACTTAGTCCTCATCATTATGCTGGCCATGGATAGACCCATCTCGTAGCCCAGTTTCGTCAGGAAAGCATTAACCTCGCCACTACTTTGCGTTATGCGCATTAATATGCTTGTGAGGGTCTCCTTGTCGAATCCCACGAGCTCCATTGGCGCCTCATGACTTGCCCAAATGTCGTGTATACCATCAATACTCCTTAACTTATTGATGGCGTTTATTGGCAATGAGTCGCTGAGTCTCATGGCTATGACCCTCTCTGACTCCGAGGGTATTGAGACAAAGACCCACTCAATACTTGCATAGTCCTTTATAACCCCCGTTATCTCGTAAAGCATCCCACGCCTATTTGCTGTCTTAATTACGAGTAATGTCATTAATGATCTAGTAAACGTAAGGGACTTTAAACCAGACTAATCGTAGACACGTCTTCTGAAATTAATGCCCATAGTCTTTAAAGCAGTTAGAGGTTATCCTCGGGACTGGCCGGGAGCGTTTCATGGGAGGCAAGGGCTTATTAACCAAACCATTTAGTGAAGATGGGGTATGTCAAGCGGTAGTAATTATGATGAGCTATATATGAAGCTATTGGATAGGGCATACACGTTGATAACTCCGAGGATCCAAAGGAGGCAGGAAATACCGAGGTTAAGTATTCAGGTCCAACCGAAGAAAACCATCATTCAGAACTTCAGGGACGTTGCGCAAAGGCTAAACAGGGACCCAACTCACATAGCCAGGTTCTTCCTTAAGGAACTGGCCCTACCTGGTAGTATTGATGGCAATACCCTCGTTCTTTATGCAGAGAGGAGCCCAAGGACCCTCGAGGCCGTTTATGAGAGGTACATTAAGTTCTACGTGGAGTGCCCAGTGTGTCACTCAATAGATACCTACCTTGAGAGGGACGGTAGGATATACGTACTTGTATGCACTGCTTGCGGTGCTAGGACACCTAGAAAGGGCATCAGCTAACTCTACAGTTTTTCGCTTAAAGTATATGGGGTCAATCATTTAATAAACATGAAGAAGGGTTTTTATTTTCTACAGGCATCCAGGTGGCTGTGTCACTTGGTGGATATCCAATTGTTTTAACTGGTGAAGTCGCGACAATGAGTGACACGCATGGTTCGTCTGTGGTTGGGTTCGCAAGCGCAATACCGGAGAATTACTTTAGGGATTGGGTTGCCCGCAGGTTCTTTAGGTTAAAGAGCAATAGGGAGGGCAGGGTCTTCAGGGCCCCCTATGGCTTATCCAAGGTAGAGGCCGCGCTCCTTGCGCATGGCTATACAAGGAATGACGTGATTATAGCAGATCCCTACAAACTCGATAGGGTGATTGGTCCAAATACCCGTGTTGTTGGCATTTATGTAATGGACCCACTGGGTTTAAGCTATGGTTCAGGTATTGTTTATTGGATCCTAAAACTTGCGGATCTACCATACAGTGGATTACCGTATATCGCAAAGTCCTTCCTGCAAGTCATAAATCACCCAGCCATTAAGAGGCATAGGGATCACCTTAAGGTGGTTGTTGGTGGGCCTGCCGGGTGGCAAATCACAGACACCGGTAAGCAAAGAGAGTTGGGCGTTGACGTTGTTTATGAGGGTGAGTTTGAGGAGGACGGACCACAGTTATTTGATAAACTGATAAAGGGCGAACCAGCACCAGAAAGGTTTGTTGCCCATAGGCCGGTCCCAGTTGATATCATACCAACGATTGCCACGCCGTCCATTGGCGGTATGGTTGAGGTCACCAGGGGTTGTGGCAGGGGCTGTCAATTCTGCACACCAACACTTAGCGGCATGATAAGGTCGATCCCGTTTGAGGGCCACATTGACAGGGAGATAAAGCTGAACATAGAGGTTGGTGGTTTCGAGGAAATAACGTTACATAGCGAGGAATTCTTCAGATACGGCGCCAAGGGCATTGAACCTAATCCCGAGAAGGTCCTCGACTTGACTGTGAAGGCTTATAAACTCGTTAAGTCATATGGTGACAATTATGAACTGACCACGGACTTCACTACAGCTGCTGTGGTTAAATACGCGCCTAAGATGGTTAAGGAGGTATCGGAGTACATGAATGAAGGTGGCACCTGGCACTTCATTGAAATGGGCATCGAGACAGGCTCACCTAGGTTACTAAGGATGTTAATGGCTGGTAAGGCGCTTCCGTATAAGCCCGAGCAGTATCCAGATGTAGTCGAGGAGGCCATTGGGATCCTTAATGACAATCACTGGGTTGTGGTGGGCACTATGATACTTAACCTACCCGGTGAGACCGATGATGATGTAATAAAAAGTCTCGAATTGCTTGATAGGATTAGTAAGCTTAGGGTCCTCACCTTCCCATTACCCTTCATACCAATGGGTGCACTAAGGAAAAGAGACTTCACAATACTTGATAGGTTGCTTGAAGATCCATTACGGCGCGAATTCATACTTAAGGCATTCATAAAGTCCTTCGAGGAGGCCAAGGCATTTAGTAGCCTTATAACTAGGAAGGTTGAGAACTTCATTGTTAAAAGGCTCATTGGGTACATAGCAGTTAGCAGCTTCAACCTGGTTCTCAAGAGGTACAAGGAGAAGCTTGGTTCGTTGATTGAGCAATACGGGGAATTCAGGGAGAGAATTAAGGAGGAGGTTAATAGGGCTTCTGTGAGCATAAGGCTGCATGATGACTTTAACGAGCAATGATTCATTATTTAAACAACGCCATCATTTAATGCCTAATAATTTTCCCTTTATCTTAACTGTCAATAGTTAGAAACCTTGATAAGCAACCTAATCGGGTAATTTCTGTGGGTGTTAATAATAAGCCGGTGGAGGAACTGGACACCCTGATTATTAAGAGGGCCTATTATGTACTTGGTATTAGCATAGCAGGTCTATCGTTAATTATGCTTAACTGGCTTGGTCTATCCTCAATAATGTTTAATGTAATGACCATAAAGAGGATAGTGCTTGGTGCAGTGTATTACATTGTGCCCATGGCCACTGCGATGGCTGGGTTCGCCATAACCCAATTACCAGCCACATTCCTACTCAGTAGATTTGGTAATAGGGTGTCCATGTTCCTAGGCCTATTACTGAACGGTATTTCCCTTATCTTCTCGGCCACCGACAGTTACCACATGGCTTTATTCCTCAGGTTTCTGGCAGGCATGGGGCTTGGTCTATATTTAATACCATCATTACTATTAATACTTGGTTGGTGGAGCATCAGAGGATTAACAAGGTGGGTACAGGTTGCCTACCTATCATCAATAACGATCCTCATACCACTCTCGTCATTACTGACCATGGGCATGGCGCGTAGCACCGCAATATACCTGGGCGTGGCATCCCTCGTGTTAGCCATACTCGTACTCTTTACAACTAAGGATGCGGTAATAATAAGGAAGATATCGATGGTGGCGGTTATGAATAATCCAGATATCCTCATACTATCCATAGCCTTCTCAATACCCTGGGGAGTGTACCTAAGCCTATTCCCATTGATCATGCAATTGAGTAATTACCTCGGCATAATGGAACTAACTATACCCATGGCCATAACACCATTACTATATAGGTTCAGGCACTCCGTGAAGACCGAGAAACGCACAGCTCTCCTATACCTAACCATAGGCCTTGGTGTACTTGTGGCGTTAATGGGCATAAGTAATACTTGGGAATTCATATTAGCACCGGTCGGTCTCATGTTCACATTAATCCTACTCCTAATACTGTACATGGTTAATGACCTCGTAAGCCCAATACTAATCGCCCAATCCACTGGCTACCTACTAACGGTGTCCTCAATAATCGGCTCAATAATAGGTATAATAACAGGTTACTCAGTACAATACCTAGGGACACTTGGTTGGATAGTAATTGGCGCATTGTTTGCAGCTTCATCAATATTCTACAGAATCCTAAAGGTAACCTTATGAAAGCCATTAAATTTATGACCTTTAGAACAAAAATTTAATTAGGTATTTATTCCCTAACCTTTGGGTATCTATCGAGCCTCGCGACCTCCCTAACGGCCTCCAAGTCACCGAGCAAGTCCCTAATGGAGATCACGCCAACTACAACATCATTCTCGTCAACAACAATCACATGCCTAACCCTGTAGTTAACCATTAGGGATGCAACGGCGCTTATGGGATCATCAACCCTAGCCCTAACAACCCTGGGACCCATGGTCCCAACCTTACCAACCGGAGTATCAAGCGGAAGCCTATTGGCCAAGGCCCTAATCACATCACGCTCAGTTATTATACCACGCAACTTCATACTATTTAAATCCTCAACAATAACAACGGAGCCCGTATTCTCCTTGGCCATCAAATCCACGGCCTCGATAAAGGGCTTATCCTCAGTAATAACCAGGGGCTTCTTCCTAACCATATCAATCGCCCTCACATCAACCACCCAACATTAACTTTCTTAACTAATTAATAAGCATTATTACATGAAACCCATATATTATACACTATATACGTAAAAATAACAATGTACTTTAGCAACAATTAAATAAATAATTAATCACATAATTAAATAACAAATATAGAAACCCAAGGCTTTTTAAAGCCAAGTAAACAATAATGCACGTGATGAGTAGGGACCTCGCCGTCCGGATAAATGACGAGTTTGCCGAGTGCTGAGTTAAACCATAATCAGCTTACCTTTCAACTGGTTAATACCAATCTACTCCTCATTTTCTATTTCTAGAGGAAATCCTTTACAAATTGAAATAAGTAAACAGAAATAAAGTCCAAAGCATACTGAAAGTACTACCCAGGCAATCTTTAAAAATAGTAAATGCAAAAAATACCTATGACGAGAAAAACCCTAGCACTAGTACTACCCACGTTAATACTCCTGGTAGCACTAATGGCGGGAACAACAATGGCGATGCAGGTAACAAAGATAAAGCCAGACACACCAGGCGTAACAATAATCAAGGAAGTAACAACACTAAAGCTGAAAATACTACCACCAACCCACAGAATAGACCCAACATTACCGCCTAATACAGGCGTATTGATAGGACCATACACATTAAGCTCAGGACAAGAATTAGCGGCTTATGTAACATGGTCACCATCATATGCAACTTTATTCGTAGGTGTAATAAATGCAAATACATGGTCAGGATATGGAGGCTATGTTAACGGTGGCTCGGCTCTCCTTACATTTAGCCCGGGATCTGGCTCCTGGTATATTCTCGTATATAATGTAAGCCCATATACTGTTAGTGCCACAATATATGTATTCTTAGTGGGATAAAATCATTTAGTCGTAGTATATGCATCAGTAATATTATATTTTGTTAAATTAAAATTATATACATAATTAACTGATGCATTTACTATATTTGTTGTATTATTACATGAAAATTCATATATATTATCATTATATTTAACTAAATGACACTGGGAGAACAAAGTGATCATCATGTCCTTTTTATCATTCATAATATTATATTTAGTCATAAAGAATATACTATAAAACAAGGTCCCTAATATTATTAGTAAAGCCATACCGGTAATGATTAATTTCCTACTTTTGGCATTTTTAATATTTTTATAAATATATACATTATCTTTATCTTTCTTTATTTCTTCCAGTGTTTTTCCATCTTTTATTAGTATTTTGTTTAGGTTTACTTTGTCTATTATTCCTATGTAGTGCCAGGTATTTCCATGCTTAATGTATACGTAGTTCCCTGCCTTTATTACCACTGTTCCTGGTCTTCCACATCTTGGGCACATGCCCATACCTATTGCTTTACTTGGCATTTTGGTTTAGTTTCAATCCCTGATTTAAATACCTTACTTCTCTTTTTGCCGTGAAACCACTATTTACCACTGTGGGTGTTGGTGTTTTTTAATTCTGTTTCCCGTTAGTTTCACGGAGCATTATTTAATTGTGGCAATGTTGAGGAACTGATCGGTGGTAAACATGGTACTTAGGGTAACTATCCATAGGAGAACAAAGAGGATCAATGTGGTAAGTCTACCTTATCTAGTTAAGGTGTACATAAATAACCAAGTTCTATTACCAGCTAGCCTAGTTAGGGCCTTAGGCCTATCTAACCATAGGTTTGTTAATATAGAGCTTGAGTATAAGGGTTTCATGATCGAGCTAAGGAACGTTAGACTACTCAGGACTAGGCATACGGACTCTAGGCAATTCACAATACCCAGAGATGTAAGGAAATTATATGGTATTGGCCCTAGTGATATTATTAAGATACTATCCATAGAGCCATCCATTGTTAATCAATGATTGTATTAAAAGTCCGCAAATTAAATTAAAACCAAACCTAAAATTCTAAGATCAATAGTATTGCTTACATTAACATTTTAATTGCTGATGAAATTGGCGCGATCATTTTAAACTAAAACACGGTCAATATTAGTACAACCGAACTGGTCGTAATAGCGCCATAGATTTAAAGATACAGTAATTTCAATCAAATATTTTTCCCGGGTTAAAAACACCATGCGGGTCAAATATTTCCTTCACGTTTTTCATTAGGTTTATTATGGTGTCTTCATTGTTATTTTTGGCACCAAGTGCCTCCCTAAGTAGTCCTTTCTTCTGAGTTCCTATACCATGTTCCGCACTAACTGTGCCTTTGAGTCTTACAGCCAGCTTACCAACATCCTCAAAGAACCTAGTGATCCTCTCCATCTCGTCCCTGTCTGTTCGCCTAGCCCAGGCGCTTGGGTGTAGGTTTCCATCCCCAATGTGCCCACCAAGCATCATCTTAACATGATGCTTCCTACCCAGATCCTGAAGTTCTCTGACTGCCTCAGGTAATTTGCTCATTGGTACTGCAATATCCTCAATGAGGAGAAAGGCGTCTGTGCCGTAATCATTAAACGCAGCCTTCAATTGAGCGGAGTAGAGCATTCTCCTTGGTTCTAGCAACTTCGAGAATTCCTGCCACGTGGATGCCCTATTAATGATACTACCACCATTAAGTGATATATCATTATTAAGCTTGGAGAGCACTTGTTGCTCGCTGCCTCCGTAGGTATCAACGCCAATCCACAGGTAGTACCCGGGTTCCAAGCCGAGTATTTGTGCCGTCTTGTCATCAACGAATTCTGTGACCATGGGCCACAGCCTATCCTTCCTTACCCTAATTACTGCATTAACAAGGGACTCAGCGTTATCAAACCTAGCCAGCAAACCAACGAAGGACTCAGGCAATGGGGCAAGTCTCAGGGTCGCCTCTGTAACAATACCCAGGGTACCCTCGGAACCAATAAAGAGTTGAACTATGTTGTAGCCTTCCCTGCACTTAATAGTCCTACAACCAACCCTAATAGCATCGCCAGTCCCAATAACCGCCTCAAGGCCAAGTACCCAGTGGGATGCCGGACCGTACTTGGCGCCCCTCATTCCACCGCCGCCGTTATTAACCACACCACCAATCGTCGCAGTCTTTGATGATGCTGGGTCCACAGGCCACTGAAGGCCATAACCCATTAATTCCAGGTTCAGTTCATCAACCTTAATCCCGGGTTGAACTCTTACGTACCAGTCTATGTCTGAGATCTCGATTATTGAGTTCATTCTCTCCATTGAGACTATCACAGTGTTCTCAAGCTTTGGTGTTGCATTTCCCGAGAGACTTGTATTGGAGCCTACCGGTATTATCTTGAAGCCGTAATCGATGGCCAACCTAACGACCTTAATAACCTCATCAGTATTGATTGGCTGAATAACTGCCATGGGCCTAACACCTGGTTCTGAGGACGCATCATGACTGTATAGGGTAAGTATATGCGGCTCCGTGAATAATCTATCTTTAAATACGGTCTCAAGCTCCCTAATCACGTCACCCCTACCCTGAGACATACTAGTCATGCCGAACCACCACTACTTAAGCATTGTTTCTAGAATAATTGCCTTAAAACTATGTATCGCATCAGCAATTTTAATGCCTGCAGGGCACTGGGTATCGCAGGCCGCGCAGTGTAGGCAGGTCATTATTGGATCAATAACGTCAATGCCCACCTCCGTGTCCCTACCTCGACCAAAACCATCTTCAATTAAGGCTTTGATTAGGTTTATTCTGCCCCTAGGCCCATAGGCCCTACTACGTAGTGTATTGAATGTTGGACACGGGAATTCACAGAATCCACAATACATACATTTTTTAACCTCATCGTGGATTTCCTTAATATTCATCATCACCTGCTCACCTCGATTATCTCTGCGATGTCGAATAGGTTGGCCTCAATACCGCTAAGTTTAATGCCCCTCCTCAGGTTTACGTAGCATATTGGGCACTGAACAATGACATTACAGGAAAGCCTAACCAGTTCCCTAACCCTATTACTAGCCACCCTACCGGCGATTTCCGGGTATGTGGACTCGATGGGGCCGCCACAGCAATGCGAGGTATCCCTGCCCGTTATTACCGGGTCCTCCTTAACATCAGCCTTACCCCTAAGCAAACCCCTAATCAAGTCATGCTTGTTCAGGTACCTGGCGTATAGGCATGAGTCATGAACAGTGAACTCGCTAAGCTTAACCTTCACCCTGCCTGGGTCGAGGTAGTCCAGATAACTCCTAACCTTAATGTTGAATTCAGGCACGTACTTGGGGTAGAGCCTCTCGAGTGTGTACTGGGTGTGTGGATCTATGGTTATTACCTCACTCACGTTATTGTCCCTAAAAACCTTGTAAACACTCCTTGCATAATCCGCGAACTCGTTTACGAAACCCAACTCGTAGAGCAGGGCACCACTGTAGGGCTCATTGTCGAGGACCCTGAACCTCACGCCAATTCCCTTGAGCATGTTATGGATGTTTCTAACGATCCTATTAGCCCTATCAAGCTCCTCATCACTGGGCCTAAGCAGTGCTTTGCCAAAGACCCTGGTGCCTACGACAGCAAATCTAGTCAATACACCACCCTTAGTGACACCAAACTTCTCAAGCTCAGTCACAGCCTTTTCAATGACAGGAGCTAATTGATAAAGGCATGATGTGTATAGAATGGTGCCGCCATCACTATCAAACACCAAGTCCTCCCTCCACCTACTGCATATTGACCTATCGACCGGAAATGGAAGCCGGGAATCCCTAAGACTAGTTACAATTACATCCCTCAACGCCCTAAACCAATCAAGGGACACAAAGGGCAAAACACGTAGTAATTATTAAAATGTTAATACTTAGGTACTAAATTAATTGGCGAAGAGGAAATTAATATTAGGTTTAGTAACTAGGTTTATTGATACTAGGATACTTTGATCCACTTATCGTATAAGGTTTCGTCATAATTAATGAACAGTCAATGCGAATTCGCCATTAAAAAGACAACAAATATCACCCACTTGAGGCGGGGAAGAGGGTCAGTAATAATTTACGCGCCGTCATTAATAACCTATATTAATTGGTTAGTTTAATTTAGTACCTGGTGTCTGGTGAAGAGTTGCATAGGCTTGTGAGGGATCTCTCAGATTCGGGATTTAGGGGTGTTATTAAGGCGTACTATGTTAAGAGAGGGTTGGGAACCCTTACAATTGAATTCATTATTTATAGGAAGCCAAATACCGTCAGAAGGCTTTGGATGAGGATTAGGAGATCCCTTGAGGTTATTCCATCCCTTGTTATGGCCCTGGTTATTGGTTTTGTACTAGCGTTAATTATGAGGTGGTTTACCTAATTCGCAGTATTTAAGTACAGTACTTAGTCTGAGTCCGTTACCAACGCATTCGCTCTCTATGGTCCCCCATCTATTAGTATTGACGGTGCCTAACCTCGTCCTTTATGGGTAATGCGCATACCAATATCCCTGGCCACAGCATTCATAGCTTAATGCAGATTATTGTTAATTAGTTCGTGGGTATTTTAATTGGTTCAATTAATGCGTTATCCGAGGAAGCCAAGTTTCCTAAGCCTCTCAAGTTCCTCCTGAGCCCTGTTTTTAACCAACTCCATTGTATCGTTACAGTACTTAATACCGTTCATTGTTATTTCCCTGGCGTAACCAATGTACCTATTAGGGCTAAGGCTAAGTAACCTTTCATCCTTAATGCCCAATTCCCTTATTGATTTTTCGTAGTCCTCAGCACTCATCTTAGAGCCTTTGAAAATCGATAAGGCCTTCTCGTAGGCATCCACCACACCAAGCGCCCTTAGCCTAACCTGCACTGCCTCACTAAGCACCTCCCAGTGGCTTGTTAGATCCCTATTCAAGGCTTCATTATTCACCTCAAGGCCACTTAATACATTGGTTAATCTCCTTACGCCCAGTATTACGTGACCGATCCCAAGACCTATGTTCCTCTTGATCGTGGAGTCACTTAGGTCCCTCTGAAGCCTACTCACCTGTATGTACCTGCCTATTTCCATGAGTATTGATGAGCCGAGTTTTAGGTTGCCCTCGGCGTTCTCGAGATCCACAGGGTTGACCTTATGGGGCATTGTGGAGGAGCCTATTGGTTTTCCGCGTATGCGTATGTAACCGAGCATGTTGTATACCCAGAGGTCCTGGGACAGGTTAATTAAGGATTGTGACATTGAACCAATCACCATTAGTAGGTGGGTTATGGAGTCTGGAGGGAGTATTTGGATGCTTACTGGAGCTGGTTCGAAGCCCAGGCCCATGACGAAGTTATTCAGTTCCCCTATCCAATTAATGTCGCCACTGATCATTGGGAAGCTTGCCATTGAGCCTGTGGCGCCCGAGACCTTCCCCTGAAGCCTTATGTTTGTTATTTCCCTTAACCAATAACAGACCCTGGATGCATGGTAAGCTATTTCCTTGCCGAAGGTTGTTGGCGTTGCTGGTTGCCCATGTGTTCTCCCGAGCATTGGTGTATCGGCATAATTACTCATTATAGTGGTTAGAGCGTTTATCAACCCAGCTAGTTCTAGGACTAGGTGTTTGTAGGTCGCTATCTTGATTAGGATTCCCAGGGCTAGGTTATTGGTATCCTCAGACGTTAACCCTAGATGCACCAAATGCGCTACCCTGCCCAGGCCGACGGACTCCAGTTTTTCCCTGAGTAGGTATTCCACTGCCTTAACGTCGTGGCCAAGCCTATCCTCGAGCTCCTTAAAGCGCCTATAATCATCAGCACTAAACCCCAGGGCAAGTAATGAGGATCTCTCTTCTTCGCTTAATGGCTTGATTAAGCCCACCCTGCCTAAGGTCCTTACGAGGAAATCCAGGTATAAAACCTCAACCCTTATCCTATACGTGGTGAGCGCCATCTCGGAGACCGAAGCGGCATAATCCCTTAATTCATCGTAGTACCTATCGTCCAATGGTGAGATAAAGCCCACAAACCCGCTGCCCGGGTTGTTGTTTAAAAAATTTATTAACCGCAATGGTAATGTATTACGCGTACTCACTGGAGCAATATTTAAATAAGTGTTTGTATGATTGATAAAAAAGTGTCACTAACGGTTGTTGTGGGCGGTTTTTTCGGCGACGAAGGTAAGGGCAAGGCTGTGTCATACCTAGGACTAATGGACAAACCAGGTATATGTGTTAGGACCGGGTCCATAAATGCTGGGCATACCGTGAATTATAACGGGAAGTCCTGGAAACTTAGGATACTACCATCATGCTTCGTCAACGAATCTACCAGGTTAATGGTAGCGCCTGGTGCGTTATTGAAAATAGACGTGCTGCTTAAGGAGATCGAGGAAACAGGGAGTAGGGATAGGGTTTGGGTTGATATAAATACGGGCGTAATCGAGGACAGACACGTGGAGAACGAGAGAAGCAACGAGTATCTTATGAAGACAATAGGCTCCACCGGGCAGGGCGTGGGTGCGGCAATGGTTGATAGGATATTGAGGGTTCTAAAGACGGCTAAGGATTTCCCGGAGCTCAAGGGTTTCATAACCGACGTTAGTGGGGAGGTTAATGAGGAATTGGATAGGGGTGGTAAGGTGATTATTGAGGGTACCCAGGGTACATTCCTAAGTCTTTACCACGGTACATACCCCTTCGTTACGTCTAGGGACACGACGGCAGCCGGTGTGATCAGTGAGGTTGGGGTTAGCCCAAGGTTGGTTAGTGACATTATACTTGTGTTTAAGGCCTATGTGACTAGGGTTGGGGCTGGTGAACTACCGGGGGAGTTAAGCGCGGATGAGGTTATCGCGAGGGGCTGGGTTGAAAGAGGCACAGTCACGGGTAGACCAAGGCGCGCAGCGCCATTTAGTATCGACCTGGCTAGGAGGGCTGTCATGCTAAATAGGCCGACTCAAATAGCCATTACGAAGTTCGACGCATTATTCCCAAGCGCCCGCGGCAAGAGGAAATGGGTTGACTTACCTGTTGAGGCTAGGAAGTGGGTGGAGGAGATTAGTGAGGCTTTGAGGGTGCCGGTTACGTTAATAGGGACCGGCGAGGACTCGATGGACATGATTGACATGAGACGTGAGGTGGTTGGACCATGATTTACGATGTCGCCATAATTGGGGGAGGGCCAGCCGGCTTATTTGCTGCCTACGAAATCGTGGAGAACGCCAAGGACGTGAGTGTGGTGCTTATTGATAAGGGTTACATGCCGAGGCAGAGGCATTGCCCATTGGCTAAGATTGGTAAGTGTGTCTGTGTACCCTGCCACATAACCCATGGCATTGGCGGTGCTGGACTCTTTAGTAGTGGTATCATTAATTTAAGGCCTGACATTGGCGGTGACCTTCAGGAAATCCTAAACAGCTGGGACTCAGCCAACCTACTCATTGATTACATCGATAGGGTCTTCCTTAAGTTCGGCGCGTCTCAGGAAAGGGTCTTCGAGCCCAGGGGACCCACCTTTGAGGAATACCAAAGGTCCCTAGCCCGTGTTGGCGCCCAATTGGTACCCATTAGGCAGAGGCACATTGGTACTGATGGTTCTACGAGGGTTATTGAGAACTTCGTTTCTTATCTAACCGAGGCTGGCGTAAGGTTCATCACAGGTACTGCTGTTGAACACGTTGAACGCAATAATAAAACACACATGTTAAGGACCAGGAGGGGCATTATTGAGGCTAGGACAGTATTGATGGCCCCAGGTAGGGCGGGAGCTGAGTGGTTCAGGGACGAAGCCAGGAAGCTAGGCATTGAATTAATGCCGAACCCACTCGATGTTGGCGTTAGGGTTGAAGTTCCGAAGTACGTCATGGATCCCGTTACCAACCTATACATGGACCCAAAGATCATTATGTACACGAGGTCCCATGACGACAAGGTCAGGACCTTCTGCGTAAATCCAGGGGGTTTCGTTGTAATGGAGAGGTATGATGACGGCACGGTTGGCGTTAATGGAGAAACATACGTGGATAGAGGAAGTAATAATACGAATTTCGCATTACTAACTTCAATTAGGCTTACGGACCCCATGGAGGACACCATTGAGTATGGCAAATCAATAGCCAGGTTAGCCACAAAGTTAGGTGGCGGTAAACCAATAATACAGAGACTCGGTGATCTTGAGGATGGCAGGAGATCCACGTGGGATAGGATTAGGAGGAATGTCATTGAGCCAACCATGAAAATAGTGACGCCCGGCGACATTGGGATGGCACTACCACATAGGGTGCTTGATAACTTAATGGAATTCCTAAGCAAAGTGGACAGTGTAATACCTGGACTCGCCTCCAAATACACACTACTCTATGCACCGGAGATTAAGTATTACAGCATGAGAGCGATTGTTAATAAGTTCATGGAAACCACGGTAGATGGCGTATTTGCGGCTGGTGACGGAGCTGGCCTATCGAGGGGCATCAACGTTGCTGCAGCCACGGGCATACTGGCTGCTTGGGGAGTACTCATGAAGCTCGGTAAGGAACCTAGGAACGAGCTAATCACCAAGGTTAAGTAATTAAGGACTAATCATTCCCACCCTAGGAGTTAAACTGTTCAATTATACTCCTCAGTCTCTCCATGTCTATGTGGCTACCGGTTATTACAGCCACCACATTACCAGTATTGCCCTGACCGAAGTCCTTAGCCAAATTACCATTTATTACAGGACCTATTGCTATGGCACCTGCCCCCTCAGCAACAACATGTTCGTGCTTTAACAATAGGTATATGGCTTTTTCAATATTGTTTTCACCAACGAGGTATATGCCACCCAAGTAACGCCTTATGTATTCAAAGGGTATTTCACCAGGTCTGGAGGCAAGTCCATCAGCAATTGTCCTAATATCACTGAGTACTACTGGCCTACCTTCCTTAAGGGATAGCACGTAAAACGGTGCACTCTCAGGCTGAACTCCGTAAACCTTCACATCCGGCTTAACATGCCTCATTAGGTAGGAAACTCCAGCAGGTAATGCACCACCGCCAAGCGGTATGAGTATGGCATTAACACTGGGTAGGTCCTCAAGTATCTCAAGCCCAATGGTTGCATGACCAGCAATTATGTAATAATCATTGAACGTATGCACAAGCTTAATCCTCGGATTACCCGAAACAATCTCGAGAGCCTTCCTCTCGGCCTCCACATAAGACCTGCCATACTTAATAACCTCAGCGCCATACCTCTCCATATCCTCGACCTTAGCCCTCGGTGTTGTCTCTGGGACAACCACAGTAGCCCTAACCTTCAATACATTAGCCACGTACGCCAACGCAACAGCATGGTTCCCGGTGGATACTGTTAGGAAGTGTTCATAACCATCACGCATGTACCTGTGAACAGCAAAAAATACGCCCCTAATCTTGAAGCTACCACCCCTTTGCAAATTCTCTAGCTTTAGGTAAACATTCAAGTCATTACTCGACAGGAATTCCGACCTATATATGGGAGTTCTAATTACGTGACCTAGTGATTCCATTCTCCTAGTGAAATCCCAAGCCTCCTGAATAAGGGGCATTAAGTCAATAATGCCATTACCACTCATACCAATACCCATGATAAGATCGGAATAAAAACAATAAATAAATATTATTTTTAGTGTCCTGGTACTAACGCAATTACTTCTTCATTTCTCCAATTACCTGATCTATAGCCTTCGTCCTAAATGCACTATAGACAGCCCAGTAGTGGAATATTAGCGTGACTATTGCCGCAATGACCGTGTCAATGGGGAATGATATTACCTTATGTAATCCGAAGGAACCATAGTAGGAGAGTATTGTGATCACAATCATGTAGGTGGGCAACCAAACACCAGCCCTGAACTCCCTCCTTAAGTAGTCACTACCTAGTCGATAAAGCACGGCCATGCTAACGTATATTAGCACTACCGTGACGATAACATACACCAACAAGCCTAAATCATTATAGACCTTCAACCCCTTGGTCAAGCCGTAGAAGTAGGAGAATGACAATGCTATGCCTACAGCATCAATGAGCCCCAGGGTTAACGATATGGGGAGCCTTACATTCAGTCTCTTATATGCATAATAACCAAAGTAAATAGGTAACCCCACAAATGCGGCTAGGAAGAACTTGGATACAGTACCAAAACCTGACCAGTAGATGACCAGGGATGCCGCAAGTGTGGCTATCGGAGCAAGGACTGGCATGGCCCATAATTTGAACGAACGTGGTAGTTCAGGGGCGGTCCTCCTTAATGCTTGCACTGCTATGCCGCCAATAACCATGTAGGTGAGTACCCTGCCAACAGTGGTGAATGACACTATGGATTGCCACGTTGGAAATGGCAATAGGTATAGGGCGCCGAGTACTGCTATGGTGATTAGGGACCACTTGGGTATCCTGGTGCGGCTTAGTGTTAGGAACCAGGAGGGTAAGTAACCATCTGCTGAAATACCATAGAGAGACCTGGTCGCGCCACCGGTGGATACGAATCCCGTACCTGCTGGTGAAACAACGGCATCTGTCAGGAACACTATTAACCAAGCCGTTAGGAATGCCGCTGCGGCTGGAATAACGTACCTTAGGGACTCTAGTAATTGCGCTATTGGCGCCTTGGATATTGAGGATGTTCTTAACGCCGACCAGGCGCCCTCCTTGATACCAATTACATTCCAATGAATTGCGCCTATAAAGGCGAGCTCAAGCAGGATATATATCGTCATTGCAATCAGTATTGCGCTTATAACCGCAAAGGGAATATCCTTACTGGGATTCCTGCCCTCGCCGCCGTACTCAATGGCCTGCCTAAAACCAAGGTAGGCAAACAAAACGCCTCCAGTGGGCATTGCGTAAAACACAGCTGCCCAACCCGTGTATGGCGCAGTACCGCTTGTCGGTATGAAACCACCCCCTGCTGTGAAGTTGGCCGGGTTGAAGGCTAGTGCCATCATTATTATTGCCGTTATTGAGGGTATCAGTAGCTTCCACCAACCGACACCATAAACAACATCACCGACCGCCTTAACACCTATATAATTCACATAAACAAATAGCGCCAGGAATAAGTAGGCAATTACGTAACCAAGTACCGTCAGAGTGCCGGTAGATGTATTGTACAGTTGCGGGAAGAAGAAGGATAGGTACCTAGTTGCCGTTAGGGCCTCGGTGGGTGGTACAGCCGTTATTGCCAGGAAGTACGACCAACCGAGTAGAAAACCTGCAAAACCACCAAATACA
The DNA here is from genome assembly GCF_026000775.1 of Vulcanisaeta souniana JCM 11219. GTDB lineage: Archaea > Thermoproteota > Thermoprotei > Thermoproteales > Thermocladiaceae > Vulcanisaeta > Vulcanisaeta souniana. The sequence continues at coordinate 2,310,826 of NZ_AP026830.1, forward strand.
TAGTGGGGGTATCTAACGAGGGCGCCGGACTTCGGTATCGCAGAGGCGATTTCAGCATTGGCGAATGCTATAAGCAGTATTATGACCCCGGCTATTATCCAGGACAGCAATGCAGCACCGCCAGTATATGAGGCAGCATACATGGGCGCGAATAACCAACCAGCGCCAATTATTTCGCCGATTGAGAGGAACAGCAACCTACGCCTATCCAAAGCCCTGCGTAACTCCCTATCAGTCCTAATACCAAAGTCCTCTGCCATACAACTTGATCTACTTGACTAACTTATAAATTTTATATTATATAATATATATTTTATCATTGCATTATTATTAATAATTATATAAAATAAGTCTCATAATTAAAAGACTAAAACGCAATCTTAATGCCGCCAACGATAAAAATTTAAAAACCACTATAAAGAGAGAAAACCGCCCCGGTGGCCGAGCGGTCTAAGGCGTCGGGCTGCAGAACTAGCGGAGACCCGATTTTTCCCGGGTTCGAATCCCGGCCGGGGCTCCACCGCAGGTCACTATGTAATTGTTTTGTGTTTTGGTTGTTGATTCCGTGATTGAGAATTTAAATGCAGGCTTTTTACTGTGCGGACCTTAGCATTAAGGAAAGTGATGAATTACGAGGTATGGATATTGTTTAGCTCATGAATGCAATTGTATTGATTTATTTTTATTTGTATTTTTTCTTAGTCTTTTATTTAATTTTATAAGATTATTTTTCTAATGCATTTTTTGCACTTGGTTTTATTATTTTTATTCACTTGAATACTTCGAAACGCGTATGAGTTCAGGTAAGGACAAAGTAAGTATGATCGTGTTCTCAGGTACGGAGGATAAGTTAATACCAGTGGGTGTGATTTCTCAGGCGGCTGCGGCGCTTGGTTATGAAGTGAATATCTTCTTCACCGGCTGGGCCATGTTTAAGTTGTTAAAGAATCCGACACCGCCTATTTGGCCCAAGGAGTTTGAGCAATTTGCCCCTAGACTTCAAGAGGGTATGGCTAGGATAAAGGCGCCGACTTGGCTTGACATGCTTAGGGAAGCAAAGGGTATGGGTGCCAAGGTGTACGTGTGCTCAATGATGTCAGCTGCGGCAGGTCTTAAGAGGGAGGATTTCGATCCAGAACTTGTCGATGACGTTGTTGGCGTAACAACATTCCTGGAAATGGCTAAGGGTGGTCAAGTACTCTTCATATGAGGTGATGGCTGTGAGCCAGGGAAATAAGATTGTAGTGGACGCGAGGGGTATTGCCTGCCCGGGACCCATTACTGAGGTTGTTAAGGCGTATAGGAATGCGAGGAATGGTGATATAATAGAGGTTCATGCCACGGATCCAGGCTTTGAACCCGACATCAAGGCCTGGATTCAGAGGACTGGTAACCAACTCGTGGAACTCAGGAAGGATTCAGACAAGATAGTCGCAGTGATTAAGGTAACGGCGAAGAAGTGAGGGCGGTGATTTAGTGATGGCTAACAATAAAAAGAGGGTTGTTATTATTGGCGGTGGCGCAGGTGGCGTTGTACTGGCTAATAGGCTTCCCAAGGATGAATTCGATATAACAATAATCGACAAACAACCCTATAATTACTTCCTACCCTGGCTTCTTTACATAGCCTTCAAGGGCTCCAGGAAACCCATTAAGCGCGAGATACGTTCTGTATTGAAGCCCTGGGTTAATTTCATACAGTCCGGGGCCAATGTGGTTAATCTTCAGGATAGGTATGTGGAGCTTGAAAGTGGGAAGAGGCTGGAGTATGATTATGTGGTTATTGCCACGGGAGCTAGTGTGGATTACTCAAGGGTTCCCGGCCTTGATAAGGTCACTGAGAAGTTTGGCAATTACCATAGTAATGAGGATAATGCCTGGAGGGTTTGGCAAACGTTGAATAAGATGAGGGAGGGGACATTGGCAGTAATATTGGCTCCTGGTGCGTATAGATGCCCACCGAGTCCTCTGGAAGGCGTATTTCTTGCTGAGGAGTTCTTCAGAAGGAGAGGTTTAAGGGATAGGGTAAGGATTGTCTTTGCCACCTTCTATCCAAGGCCATATCCTGCGGAGCCCATGAATGAGTTGATAGAACCACTGCTTAAGGAGAGAGGTATTGATTACGTAACCTTCTATACGCTTGATCGTATAGATCCTGAGAAGGGAGTTGCCTATTCCATGGAGGGCGAGGAATTGAAATTTGACTCAGCAATAGTTATACCACCACATGTTGGTGTTGGTATTAAGTACGTGCCAGGCGATGTACTTGATAGTGACGGCTTTGTTCAAGCAGATAAATTCACCAATAGGGTTAAGGGTTTTGATGATGCCTTTGTGATCGGTGACGCCTCGGCTCTTCCTGTGGCAAAGACAGGGGTTACAGCCCATTTGCAGGCTGGCGTAGTTGCTAAGATACTCCAGGGCGAGGATGCCCGCAACACTGGGCGTACCAATTGCCCATTTGATGTTGGCTATGGGCTTGGCACATTCGTAATAAGTGACTTCTATAATCCAACTATTAAGTATCCAATAAACAGGATTAACCACTTGTTTAAGGTTGCCTTTGCAGCCACTTATTGGGATATGCTACTCTATCCAGAGCTTTGGGATCCGGTATTCGAGTCTTATTTCGAAGCAACGGAACCAGCCAGAATACGCCATCTATATGGGTGAGGATTATGGCTGAGAACCAAGTAGAACTTGAGCGTAAGTTGCTTGATGTATTAACACCTGAGTACCTGGAGCCGCTTATTAAGTTTCTTAGGATTATGAGGAGACTTGATGAGCTTGGTGTACTTGATTCATTGAGTGACCTATTGAGTAATGAGATTCTTGAGGATCTCCTTAAATCCCTAACCACAACCAGTATTATTAAGTTACTTAATGATTATGATAAGTTGTTATCCGTATTGACTAAGCTTACGGATCCCAAGGTCAAGGATGGCGTTGAGAAATCGCTTGATCTTATAGGGACATTGGGCAGCACAGGTGTACTGGACACGCTGAGGGATATATTTGGCGACCCAGATGTGCTGAGTGAGTTGGTACACACGTTAATTAACCAGAATAGTACCTACTTAATGACTAACCTGGATACGCTGCTTGAATTCATGGCGCGCATTAGGTGCTGCGCCTATGTTGCTTCTCTGAATGCCGCTAGGGACGTCATAGTTGATGGAAAGTCAGTGGCCGAAACAATGAGCGAGATGTTGAGGGATAATGATGCAAAAAGGGGCTTAAGGTTCATGTTATTGGCTGCTAAGTACCTAGGCAGGCAAATAAAGGAAAGCGAACTTAGATAATTATGCCTTTGCATATATTATGTATGCCCTAATTCCGTTAAAATCATCAACCCCCTGGTAATACTCCCTAAATAGCAACCCTTCATTTCCCATTAAAAGTACGTAGGCCTTAATGTAATCCCTTAACTGAAGCTTTTCCCTGGTGGCTATTACACGGATTATCATGTTATCCCTCCTATATGATACCTTGTCCTCTTTATTCATGAGGAGCAATTCAAGAGCCACCTGTATCGGTGAAACCCCTACCACCCTGTAGATCATTGTATGGTTTTCATTACTCGCCTGGTATATTGCGTCTAGGTATGGTTTAACAATCTCTGAGTCCAGCAGGGAGTCCATTACCACCGCTACGGAACCTCCATGGTTAGTTACTGTGTACACTATTTCCTCGAAGCCCTGCGGTTCATAATTAACCAATCTCTGCATGGCGCAGGTACATTTGGTGAATTCTAGGTAGCTGGTGGGGACACTGTCTGTGTGGAAGGCTACTGCGGTCGCCCTCAATACCCTATATATTCTGAAGGTCATGCTTGGTATTGTCCCTATGCCGATGTCTATAATGTACATTCCTGGGGTAACATCTACCTTGTCCTGAGTGAGGTTCCTGAAGTTAAGCCTATACATGTACCTCCTCCTCTCCTTCACATCTAGGTAGGCCTCTATCAATCCTCTCTTACGCAGTAGGTTAATGGCGTTTCTGGCCGTTCTTGTACCAAGTCCCGTACCGTCAATAATCTCCTTAAATGTGAGGTAGTTCTTATTATTTATTAGGTGCTCAAATTCCAAGTAATTAATGACTAACCTAGCAGAAAGAGGTAAGTCCTCAAGCGGGCTTACTGCTTCTCCCTCTTCCTCCTCACGCCTGTCAATCATTGTAATACTAAAGGTTATTAAAACTGTAAATAAAGCTTCCTTTTTAACGCAGTTATGGTTTTTCGATTTTCCGGCGCTTGTGAATAACCGCGATTAATTGACTACGTTTATAACCATGCTTTATTGTTGACTTTTTAATATGGTTATTTTCGTTTCCTTCTGCTACCTTGATTACCTTCTTCCGTTGCCTGTCTGTAAATGGTGGGTACCCTGAGTACATATTGCGATGCATTGAGTTACTTACAGGAAAAGTACCCAAGGATGCAGAGGTTTAATGCAAACCAACAGAGACATTGTCAGTGCAGTAAACCGCTCTTCAAGGCCTTACAGGTAAATGGAGTCACGAGGGCTAAATCCAAATGCTATTAGTGAATAATGAGATCCGTGGTAACGGAAAGACAAGTGGGAGTACGATGTAGATCGAAGAATATTTCTAAGTAATGATCAGGCTCTGTTAAATCCAAATTTCTTAATTATGTAATTATAGGCCGAGTAGGCCGCCAGGGCTCCCTGGCCGGCGGCCACAATGATCTGCCTAAAGTCCCTTGGTGTTAGATCAATGCAATCACCAGCTGCATAGATACCGACCATATTTGTCTCCATTATGTGGTTAACCTTTATGTAGCCATCCTGTGAGAGTTCAAGGCCAATCCTCCTGAATAACTCGATTGGTGGTTCTGCGCCGATCTCCACGAATAAGCCATCCAGCGGTAACTCAATGGTCTCCTTGGTATCTACCCTCTGTAGTATTGCTTTCCTGAGTAATTTATCGCCTTGTAGTTCCTTAACTATGGCATTCCATATGATCTCTATCTTAGGGTTCTTGAGGAGGAGGTCCTGGTAGTACTTCTGAGCCCTTAGCTGGTTTCTTCTGTGTATTACGTAGACCTTACTGGCGTACTCAGTGAGTAACAATGCGGCTGAGGCTGCCGAGTCACCACCGCCAACCACAGCGACGACCTTACCCTTGAACAATGGTGCATCGCAGGGTGCGCAGTAGCTGACGCCCCTACCGTTAAACGTATCCTCGCCTGGCACATTGAGCTTCCTCTTTTTCTCACCTACAGCGATTATTATGGTCCTAGCCGTGTACTCATCACCATTTAGGGTATAAACCTTGAATAGTTCACCATCTCTTTCCACGTTCTCCACGGAATCAATAATTATTGGCACATTGTAGTACTTAACATGTTCCTCGAACTTGGTCACTAGGTCGGGGCCCATTATCCTTGTATAGCCAAGGTAATTTTCAACCCAGCCGGACTTACCGACTTGCCCGCCGATCTCCTCAGTAATTATTATCGTGCTCATTCCATACCTAGCTGCATAGATTGCCGCTGACATTCCCGCTGGTCCTCCGCCGATTATCACCGTGTCATAGACCTTACTTGTCAATTCCCCACTGACCCCAAAGTCCATTTTAGTAACTGAGATCTTTATGGAGCTACTCATTGTGCCGTAAAGCTCTGTATTCAATAAAAACCTAACGCAGCTAATTACTACGCCTTGTAAGTACAGTTCTTGAGTACGGAATCTCTCAACCTCTCGGCATTTTCCTCAGGTACTGAGTCGTAAGTGAAGTTGCCGCCGCCTGTCTCCATGCCGGCCGCGTACTTAATCTTATCCTCATCTCTAAGTACACCATAGACCTCAATATGCAGATGATAATGTGGGTAACTACCCCTCAGTGGTGCTTGATGCAGAACCATTATGTAGGGCATGGTCTTTTTACTGAATACATGATTTAAGCCGCATAGTGATACCTTGAGGGCTTCTGCTAGTCCCCTAATCTCCTCATCCGTGAGTTCCGTCATTAATTGGACATGTCTCCTTGGATATACATGAACCTCAAATGGCCAATGTGAGTAAAAGGGCATGAATGATACCCAGTGATCATTACTGTGGATTACCCTAATACCATCCTTAAGCTCAGCACTTATTATATCGCAGAAGAGACATTTACCATGTTTGTTAAGGTATTCCCTGGAACTCTCGAGTTCTCTCTCCACCCTGCTTGGCGTGAAGGGTAACACATAGATTTGACTGTGCGGGTGTGTTAATGAGACACCGATTTCCCTGCCCTTGTTCCTGAACCAGAGGAAGTATTGTGCATATTCCTTACTTGACTCCTCCCTTACCTTATTAATTATCATCTTTAGGATATACTCTATTTGGTCAATAGGTAGGTTGCTAATGTCATCAATATTGTGCTCAGGGGTCTCAACAACCACATAGCACCTACCCACTGACTTACCTGTCCTGTAAAACCAGTGATTACCTGGCTCTGGCGCCTCCTCCATCAGCATTGGATACCTATTCTCAAGAATTAGGGCTCTCCATCCATGCCCGGTCTCCGGGTTCCCAGGACAGAACGGGCAGTAATTGCTTGGTTGCCATGGTCTGAAACGCCTAATATTGGATACCAAGACCCACTCCCTAAGTGTTGGGTCCCACCTGAGCTCCATAGTTGGCCTACTGCCCATGTATGGCCACCCCGCTGTCTATACTAACGATCCATCCCCTGGGGGCCAGGCCCCTGCTCAGGACCTTATTCAGTAGATCCTTAGCCTTATCCTCATCCCTAACCAATGCTATGACGGAACCTCCCAAGCCGGCTCCTGATAACTTTGCGCCATAGGCACCCTCGCTAACCAGGAAGTTAACCAACTCATCTATTGCAGGTAAACTAACGTCATAGTATTCACTGAGTAGCCTATGTTGGTAAGTCATGATCCTACCCACGAAGGCCTCCCTCCAATCATAACTAGAGAGGAGACTATCAACCTCGGCCTCACTCAATCCAAGCGCCCTCTCTATTTCAGTAATTCCGACAGTTTCACCCCTAATGACCCTTAACGCCAATTTCGTACTCTCGTTAGCCCTCAGGGTGTAGAGCATCCTTCTCCTGGATGCGTCACGTAATTCACTAATGAATGGCGCGATTTCATCCTCAATCACCTCATCCCAGCGGACCTCCCAGTAATGTGCACCAAGCTTGTTCCTTAGGTTCCTGGGCAAGTCCATACTCAGTAGTTTGTTGAGTCCCTCGTCGATCTCCAATTGACGTTTGGGATGAATGTCGGCCGTACTATGCCTAATGCCAGTATCAATAACCAGGAATACGCCTCCAAGCCTCGGTAGTGTAGTCACATTATATGGTGGCTTGGTTTCAATAACCACGATATCACCAAAGGCAGCGGCATACTGATCAAGCCTACCGCAAGGCACACCCATGATATCGTGCTCAGCCTCATAGGCGATCTCAGCTATTAACTTCCTATCTAGATTAAGCCCATTCAATGCACTGATGGCTGAGGATAGGGACACTAGTAATGTACCACTGCTGCCGAGCCCAGAGGACATTGGCACATTACTACGTATCCAGGCCCTAAATGGTCTAATACCGTACCCACGCCTCATGAATGCCATTACTAGTGCCCTTACGTAATTACCGAACCATTTACTGTTAACAAGCCCCACATTACTCTGTGAAAATTCATCGATGAATTTCACCCCCTCATCCCTTAAATTCCCCGACGCCACCACGAAATTACCCTGCGAGAGTGAGATAGCTGTGTATGTCCTTAGGTTTATGCCGACGGCAACAACGGGTAAACCCTTATAGTCCTGGTGCGTATTCAGGAAGTCCAATCTACCAGGTGCGGACGCCACTAGGGCAGGTTCCTCATTAAAGAATTCCCTGAATTCCTTAATGGCCATGTTCGCAGTCATAATTACCGCTAAACACACAACCCCATATATTAAAGGATTAAAGGAGCCTTATTAATGAAGCATTGTGGTTAATACACGTAGAGAAACCATTATGGGGTTAACGGTTGATGTTCTTGAGTCTGACCACGGCGTAGAGACTGTGGAAAACACGTCAAGAGAAAGCGGTGAGTCTACGACAAAAATAGTGAAGACACTATTATTCAAGGCAGGTGCTAGATACTGATGTTGGTGCAGCAACGCCACTCAGCAATAAGGTTTTGATGCCTAGGATTATGGTCGTTATGGATCCATCAATGCTAAAGAATGAGTATGTATTATGTGGCTGTGGTTCTAGGAATACATTGATTGAGGTTGATACGACGGAATTAGTGAATCTACTTAATCCTGTGCTCATTGATGCATTTGAACAGGTTTGATGAGTTTGGCGATGAAGAAGCCGGGCGTGCCATGTACATGCGGGTAGAATCTAACAACGGAATCCCTGTACCTATCAATTAACCCGCCGGATGCATTGGGTATGTTAATGCTAACAATTTCAAAGCCTAGGCTCTCAGCATAGGCTATGTTGTCCTCATTCTCAAGTGGTGGTATTGTGCATGTTGAGTAAACCAGGACCCCGCCTGGCTTCAGTAGTTTCCAGGCAACCTTAATGAATTGCCTCTGGTACTCCGCTGTAGATTTCACTATTTCCATTGTCTTCACATCAAAGAGCCTGGGCCTAACGCCCATGTCTGTGCAGGGTGGATCAATCAACACCCTGTCCACGGAATTAACTAAGTCAGGTCTATCAACATCTAGGAACCTCGTATCCCTGGCCTCAACCCTATACAGACCATCCATTCCCAACCTACTTAGGCTCTCAATCATTTCCCTAATCTTGTTCTCGCTCCTATCGAATGCATAAACCACGGCCTTACCACCACTAAGTTGTATTACATGACTTGTCTTACCACCTGGTGCAGCATTCATGTCAACAATTACGTCACCAGGCCTTGGATTAAGTACATGAGCAACCCATTGAGCGGGCAGACTCTGATCGTAAAACAACCCAATGGCGTATTCATGTAGCTCCCTAATCTTTGGAACCTCATATACGCTGACCAGTGTCCTAACTGCAACGCCCCTTTTAACGTTCTTAACCTCGTCATGGTTGATCTCCGCCGTACCAAAGGCCACTATCTCGCCATCCGGAGCTATCACGTTAACCTCATCACCCCTCTTAATGTCATCATCCATCCTAACAACGCCGGGCACGTACAAGTTGGCACCCATATAGACGCTTTCAGCCGCCCTCTTGTCGGCTAGTACGTACTTACGCGCCGATGGTATTCTATTAGGCCCCTTAACTGGGAACCAAAGGGCCTCGGGTAGGGTCTCATCGATATATACAACCACGGAGTGTTCCTGCAATATATTCACTAGGTCACTGGGGCTTGTTTTCATGGTGTTAACCCTCACATAATACCTATTGGGAGGCCTCCTTATTGCATCGAATAAGTTCTGTAGTTCATTATCCGAGAAGTACTGTAGTAGGTATTGGTATAGCTGATAATCAAGCCTATGCCCTTTTATGATTTCTATCTCCTTACTTACCATACCCACCTTCACTACTTAGGGGCAAGCTCTATGCAACGTCGTAATTACTTAAATCCCTCAGTCTCTTGAGCAATATATTCGCTGCACCATTAGGGTTCTCCTTAGCCAGTCTCCATAGGTCCATGCTCTCGGTTATTATGTACTTAAGAACCCTGGACCTGGACCTCGTTGGTTTGTTACTCTCCACCCTAACATAGCCGTCATCCGCCAACCTACCGAGCACCTTTGCAGTCTTCAATATGTCTGAGTGCCTGCCATTGAGTCCAGCGAATTTTAGCAATGACCTCGCCTTAATGGTGATCCTCCTGCCCTTACTCTTACTTATTAAATCGATAAGCGCCTTTACAATTCTTGAATCATACTCCTCCATACAAAGCGCGCTTTAATTAAACCCTATATAACAGTTATTCACTGAGGAATAACGCGAATCCCTTTTAAATAGGGTAAATAACAGGTCCTGTGGAGCTTGATACTAGGTTAAGGCCGTTATTAATGGAGCTCCAGTATAACTTCCCAATAGTAAAAAGGCCGTTTCTTGAGATCGCAAATAGGCTTAATGAGGATGAGGACTGGGTACTGGAAAAAACAAGGGATTTAGTTCATAATGGTGTAGTTAAGAGGATTGGCGCTCTCGTGAATTACAGATCAAGGGGATTGGTATCAGCATTGGTTGGTGCTGATGTACCCAATGATTTGATTAATGATGTCGCCAAGGTTATAAATTCCGATGCACAGGTTTCGCATAATTTCGTAAGAGAACACCCTAGGTATAACGTGTGGTTCGTTACGAAGGCCAGGAACAAGGAGGAATTAATAATGAAAGTTTCCAATACCTTATCTAAGCTTGGCATTAATGACCTTGTGATTCTAACGGCATTGAGGACCTATAAGATAGATGTTAAGTTTGACCTAATGAGCGGCATATCCCGTACAAAATCTATGGTATTGCCACCCAGCGTACCATCAATAGAATCCACAGGACTAACGATGGAGTTCTTTAGGAAATTAAGATCAATAAGTATTACAAGAGAGCCCTTCGACGAAATAACCGGTTTAGCCGGGATTAGCATTGATGAATTAAGTAATTTACTAAGTAATTTAATGAGAATTGGAATAATAAGGGACTTCTACGCAACGCTGGATTCAGACAAGGTGGGATTCAGGGAGAATGCCATGGTTGTCTTTAAGGCAACTCCAGAAACCTGTGAGAAGGCCGCATTAATTGAAGAAACAACACACGTAGTGCTTAGAGAAATAACTCTTGGTTCATGGCCCTACAACTGCTATTTCATGATACACGGCATTAATAGGGATGTACTTGAGAGAGCCATAAGCGACATAATGAAGAGGCTCGACATAAATAGGTATGAGGTACTTTATAGTATTAGGAATTTATTACCGGAAATGCCGAGAAGGCTTGAGTTAACTAACACGTGATATAGTCTTTGCTCTATTGACCAACCAATATGCTAACGCGAGTATTAATATGCTCATAACTAATAATATTCCGTAATATAAGGAACCACTGGGCGATGCAATGTAGAGCAGTAATTCCCTTGAAACTGCAGTGAGCACTACGGCTAATACTAAGTCAACAACCACGGTACCTGACCTAATGTATTCCAAGAACATGTCAACGAATTCCAGGGCAATGACTACCAGGAAGATCGCTGAGAGGGCACTCAGTATCTCCAGGTCTGATACTGATGCGAAAGTCACTAGAGAAATAATATCCCTAACTGCCAGGTATAGGGCTATTGCGCCCAGTACCACGGTTATAACAATAATGACTAAGTACAGCACTATACTCACGAGCTTAAATACACGTGCTATATCCTTAGTGTTCATTTTATTATACACCCCGGAGCCCGGTTTTATATTTTGCACCATGTATAATCATTAATAATAATTATGAATCATCGAACCCATGAATCAAATGAACTTCACACTAACGGATAGGGCTGTTCTCTAAGTCTTGGTGCTTTAGGTGTTTTCTAATTGCTTTTGGATGCTTTTTAGTGCTATTAGGCGTGCCGATGCCGTGTGCCTGTCCAGACCGTGTTAGTGGAAAAATTATAAGTCTTTGAAGTTATAAGCCCTTTGGTGACCTCGGGGTTCCGAGAGCCGCAGGGCCGTGAGCCACTGCGGTGAGGGGCTCCGAGCGGAAGCGTGACGAACCACCTACCGTGATTAAAAGTAATCAAACACGGTAGGCGGGGAACGCTTTTATGCATAAGACTGCAATTACGTGTTGCCGTGGGTTATAATGCAATAATGTTTTTAAGTCTCCCTCGCCAATTCTCCACGTGTCATTAGAACGACTTTATGAAGTCCTTAGGAAGATCGACAGCAAGGTTGATGAGATATACAAGTTGAGGGATAGTAGTGATGCCGAGATAGCCAAGTTAATAAGCGAAGTCAAGGTCAAGGTAGAGGACGAAATCGAGGAATACATAAAGAGATTGATAGGTGAGTATAAGGAAAAGAAACATAGTGAGATTGAAAATGAAGTAAATAAGTATTCCGAGGATCTGCGTAGAGATGTCGAGCAATTCAGGAAGAAGATTAATAATGCCATTGATAAAACGGTTGATGAGGTTGTTAGGATGTTAATTGGTGAATAGGCAGGATGTCGAGCAATTACGTAATTAAACTAACGGCACTTGGACCAAGAGTGAGGGGATTAAGGGCCAAGTGCTTGCCTAAGGATAAGTTAAATGCACTAATACTTGCCCAGACGATTGATGATGCCATAAATGCCCTGAAGGGTACTGACTATGGCAATGTCATTGAGAAGCTAGGTAAGATCACTGACGAAGCTCAGATAACTAATGAAATAAGGACCTACGTAGTCAAGTCAATAAGTTCATTGGCTTCATCAGTACCATCACCGGCATCCACAATATTGAAATCGTACTTAATGAGACTTGAACTCGAAAACATTAAGGTAATTGCGAAATCCCTCATGAAAGGACTAGAGGGTGGTGTTACCCTAGAGAGTATGATTAATGTTGCCGTTGAGGAGGAGCTGGGTAGGAGACACGTACTGGCCGCCATAATGAGTGTTAGGGATATTGAGGATCTACGTAATAAACTGATGGAGATGCACCACCCGGCTGGCCCTGCGTTGGATAGCTTCGTGAAGGTAAGCAAACAGTACTCACAATATGGTAATGCCTTAATTGATACGTTAATTGACAGGGCCTTCATAGAGTACTTAGCCCACTTGGCAGAGATTGACAATTCTGTTGGCAAGTTCGTTAAGGGACTCATTGATTTTTACAACCTTAATGTATTCCTGAGGAGCAAGTTATGGGGTTTATCCCAGGAACTAGTCAATGAACTTGTAATACGTACGGGCAATGTATTTAGTACTGCAATTAAGATATATGGTGAATCACCCACCAGGATCCTTGAGGAGGTTGCCTCGGTATTTCCATCACTTGATCAATTAATTAAGGTCGCTGGTTCCTCAGACCTGAGGACCTTGGTTCAGTACCTAGGTCCATTTAGTTATAGATTTGCCAAGGACCTTGAGGAGTACATGGTATCCCTATTTACGGAATTCTCGCCGGGTGCCGCATTGGCGACCGTGCATTTTAGGTTCATCGAGAGCGACCTAGTCATTACCCTACTGAATGCCTTCCTTGAGGGTTTACCCAGGGACTTTATTGTTAAGCTTTACGGACCCGTTATTTAATATTCTTTATCTCCTCAACTTTTTTCAGTAATTCCTCCCTGGTCTTACTTATCTTCTCATTTACCTGCTCAAGGTACTTACTAACTATCTTTTTCATTTCGTCCTGGACAACATCATTAATACCCGGCATCAATACACCGTAAGCATTGAATTATAAATGCTTTATGCCCCGTTAATTGACCTAATGCTTGAACGCCAGAATTGATGATATGATGAGAACCACCAGTGATGCAATGAGGAGCAGCATGGCATATACACGGTATGGATAATATGATGAATGAGTCATTAGGTATGCCGTGGATACCACGGTTGCGTTATACCGCTTAATACATGACCCATTTACTGAAATAACAACTAGTGAGTTTGTGCAGGGGCATGATAGTATAATTGCCGGTTTAACAAGTATGTCGATGTTTCCGTTGGCGAAAGTTGTGGTGAATAGCGAGTAGGTGTATGGTGTATAATCAATGATTTTACTGTTATCTAGGATCATTATTGACACATAGCCGCTGCCGATTATTGTGGCGTTTATTGTAACCCTACATACGCCGGGTAATGTTATGTTAAACCATTTGCTGGATGAGTTGTAGACATTGAAGGTGAGTTGGGTTTCATTGCTAATACGAAGGCTACTTGTTAATGGTATATACGTAATCTCCCTGGTCACTATGGATCCATTATTCAACTCCTGAACACCGCCAGTGCCCAATGATACAAGGGCGCGGCCAATAACGTAATTACTAACGTCAGTATCCCAGGGAAAGACACAAGTAACATTACTCCTTAATTCACCATTCATGCATGTATATTTAACAAATGCATTACCACCCACTGACACGTTCATTAAAACCAGTCCGGCAATCAGTAACACCAATGCGGTAATTATTAGGTACTTAATCATCATAACAACCTAGTCCATGCATATTTTAAGCTTAACGAAAGTGATCACTTATTGCATTCCAATCATCCCTACTTAACCTCCAGCCCATGGCGCCCGCGTTCTCCTCAACATGCTCTGCCCTACCAGCCTTCGGTATTGGCACCAAGTTGTCAATACCAATGTACCAATTAAGCACAACCTGTATTGCCGTCTTATCATACTTCCTACCAATACCCCTGAGAAACTCATTATTGGCAAACTCACCCTTCTCAAGCGGTGTATACGCCAGGTAGAGTAAACCATTCCTCTGCACGTAGGGTATTACCGACGCCTCATCAACCCTATGGAGGAGACTGTACCTATTCTCCACCGCGGCGATGTCATACTTACTAAAGCATTGCCTAGCCCTTTCAATACCCTCGACATCAAAATTACTCAAGCCAACAAACCTAACCACTCCATCATCTATCAACTTCTCAAAGGCCTTCATAGTCTCACAAACCGGTACATCATTCGCAGGCCAGTGAAGTAGGTAAAGGTCTATGTATGTGCCCAGCCTCTCCCTACTCGCCTTGGCTGACCTAATGACGTCATCATAACGAGCATGGTTCGGCCAAACCTTAGTAACTATGAAGAGTTCCTCCCTTGAAAAGCCCCTTATTGCCTTACCAACTAGTTCCTCCGCATGTCCACCACCGTACATCTCAGCTGTATCAATAAGCGTCATGCCTAACTCAATACCACTTCTCAGTGTCTTGACCCAACCCTCGTCATTTGAGTAATCAGGTGACCAAAAACCACCGCCCATACCCCACGTTCCCATACCTATTACGGAAACCTTACCATTTATTGATTTTATGTACTTAGTATCCTTACTTAATGGCATGGGTTATCACGGAAGCATCTCCATGGAGTTTATAAGGGTTATGCCGAAAACATAATGAGCTTGTTCTTATACTGAGTTGTTGTATTAATTTAATATTATTCATTATTAAATATGTGTATTGAATTAAATTGATCTAAATATAAAAATCCTTATTAATAAGTTATATAGTAAACAAAATGATGTCTGTGGAATTAAGTGATAGGGAAAGAACCGTCTTGAGAATCATTGGTGATACCTGTGATAGGAAGGGTCAGGATAATATTAAGTTTGAGGATGTTTCCGAACGCTTTAGAATAGCTGGTTTTAACATTAATGATGTCATGGACGTGCTGTATAGGCTTGAGGATCTGGGCCTAATTAGGCTTGAGATAATTGGTTATTCAACGATAATTTACATTACTGATAAGGGCAGGGACATCTATAAGTCTCTATAACCTCCGTTTAATTTTAGGGCGTTAGGTTAAAATTATCTCATGAATGAGTTATAGCGGGTTTTAATTCAATGTTTAGGAAGGGCCTTGATTTCATTAAGGAGCCCTATAGAACAGTCATTCAGAACCTACTAAACTCATTAATTAGGTTATACGGTGATAACCTAGTTTCACTTGTTATTTACGGTAGTGTTGCGAGAGGTAATCAACGTAAGGATAGCGATATTGACATGCTGGTGATTTTCGAGAAATTGCCAAAACCCATGTCTGATAGGATTAAAATATTCGAGAGAGCCGAGGATGAGGTTCAGTCATTACTTGATGAATTATTAGATAAAGGCTATGCCATCACCCTGTCCCCATTAATAAAAACTAGGGAGGAGGCTAAAAGGTTCTCACCGCTTTATCTGGACATGACCGAGGATGCCGTGATTGTTTATGATAAGGATGGATTTTTTGAGGAGGTGCTTACAAGAATAATTAATAGGTTAAGGGAGTTGGGCGCGACGAGAGTCTGGGTTAGTGACAGGGCTTGGTACTGGGTTTTGAAGAGAGACTATAGATTTGGCGAGGTGATTGAGATTGAATAATCTCGAGATGGCTAAGTCCTACATTAACCAGGCTATGGAAAGGATAAAGCATGCAAAGGAAGCGCTAAACAGTGGTAATTACCCATACGTGATTAGGCAGTGCCAGTAAGCCGTTGAGTTGTTGCTTAAGGCGGCATTGAGAATTGTTAGTGTGGAACCACCAAGGTGGCATGATGTTGGTCCAGTGCTTAGGAGGGAACGTAATAAATTCCCCGTGTGGTTTCAGGAGCACATCGATGAATTAGCGTCAATATCGAGAAGTCTTAGGAAGGAAAGGGAGTTCTCGATGGATGGTGATGAGGAGAGCGGGATACCTCCTGAGGAATTGTACACGAGGATAGATGCTGAGAGAGCACTTAATGATGCTGAGAAGGTTCTTTCGCTAGTCAGCAAGTTATTTAATGAGGTAAGTAGGTTGTGAAGATGAATTTTGAGTGGTGAGGAATTTTTATTGGTTTGTTATACGCATCCTGTTGGTTTTGGCGCCCCTGCCACTTTACATGCTCCGTGGGCTGGTCCGTCTGGGAATAATTCGTATATACCCTCCAGTGATTCCCCAGTCTCCTTCGTAAGCATTTTTATTGGTGGACATACACCGTATGTCTCCCAGTACTGCCTGAGGTACTTGATCACCTTCCAATGTCTCTCGGTCATTTGCTGCACACCTTCAAGATTCTTAGCCATCCACTCGGCGATCTTCTCATCCCAGATTTCGGGATTTTGCAGGAAGCAATCCTCGTCAAGCATTACTTTCTTTCCATTAACCTCGTACTCACCTGGACATGTGACTGGCATTTAACCACCCAGGGTTGTAAATACTGCATGATGTAAAAAGGTTGTTACACGTATTAAGTGGAATTTCATTAATTTTAATGACTAAGCTCTCCTTAACCTAACCCTAAATGCATCCTTCGGTACCTCCATTAACCTATGAAAAAGCCTCCTCGCCTCGCTAAGTCCTAGATTATAGGTGAACCTAATTAATGAATTATCAATTAATACAGCCCTGTTCCCAAGTGAACCCCTATCAACATCACTAAGAACCTTCATCCTTAGTATCGTATAAATCAGGGCCTGTGCACCAAGTAGGTACTCCCTATTCTCATCCATGGTGATGCCATATAGGTAATTATGGGTTAGTGCAAGCCCTGGATGACGAAACACCTTAACACCCAACTTCCTACTAATCACATCACTAAGTCTCACAACACTGGGCATACACATCAGCTTACTGCCTAGGTATTCCGCGAGGATTTCATTGTAGTGGTCGGTATGGATCAATACATCACGGCCCCTTAAGGCACCTAATACCCTGGTCAACTCCCTAGCCCTTAATTCGGACCTGAACTTAATTCTCTCTGCATCAAGCCTTGCATACCTTATTATCCACCTCACTGAGTCATCGAAACTCCTCCTAAATAATGCAGAGTTGTAACCCTTGTAGGCTTCTGCTATTTTAGTCTCCATATAGGCGATATACCTCTCCTCATTGCTCATTATTACACTTGATAATCCTCCGGTTATTGCCTTAATTCTAATTTTCATACTAATCAATCCATAGGGATCGATCGGCAACACATCAATGCCATCTTTGTTCAATTCCCTTAGCACACCATAGAACTCCCTGGCGTAGTTAACATCGAAATACTCAATTTCATAAAGCAACTGATCAAAATCAATTTCTCCGTTTAGGTAACGCCTGACGCCCTCAACGTCAGGTACTTCGACTATGAAAACATCATAATACCGAGCAAACTCCCTTAAATATCTTACGTACTCAATACCAGGTGGTAACAGGATTATGCTTATCAAATTGAATCACCATCCACCTAACCATTAAAGAAAACAAATGATGATTTTTATTTTAATCAATTTAACTACCTCTGCAGTTTAATTACATGTACGTTATGAATTGCCTAACACCAAAGTTCCAAGAGGTCTCCTCACACCTATTGTGCCTAGTCCTCGGTATACCTAACTTATTCATGAACTCATCAATGCCGATCCTATCTATGAAGTCGCCAAGTCTCTCACCAGGCTGTGCCTCCCTCTTCCATACATCGATTATCTTCTTAACCGCAGCCACTACCTCCCTATACTCAGGCGGATTGACAGGTAACCATGGCACAACCTTATAAGGTAGCCTCGGGCCTGTCCCCGTATTACTCGTCTTACCACCCACGAATATAGCAACACCAATCTTCGTGGGATCCCAATCAAAATAATCACAGACATTCTTACACCTACCACAGGCAATGCACTTCCTCTCATCGACCTCGATGCCCACCGAACCATCCGGCTTACCAAACACCCTAATAGCACCAACGGGGCATACGGCTGCTACATCCGGTGTAGCCTTCTTAAGGGCCTCAGAACTGGATGGCAAACAGAACTTAATTCTCTCCGGGTCAGGCCTTGGTGCCTGTCCGTAGTGCCCAACAATCACTATGTCACCGGCCAATGTACCGCCACATGAGTTTGTGCAACCAGCCACAAAGACCATTAACTTAGCCGGTAGCTTCTCCTCACCCGTGAAGTACGGCTTTAGGTTATTATAAAGTACCTGGGTTATCGATGGTGCATCAACCACGGCCGTTGTGCACGTTAGGTAGGCAGTGCAGGAGGTTATGTGCCATAGTGATGTTCCCCATCCTCCCACTGGGAAGCCCAGCTTCTCAACCTCCTCCTTTATCTTCAATGCTTTGTCGAGGCTATCTGTTATGAACTCTAGGTTCATGCCCCTAGTGGCCCTCACGACACCGAGACCATACTTGTCGGCAATTTCTATGAACTTCTCGAGAGTATCTACACTAACCCTGCTGTTCGATGGCAATCCCACCTTTACCGTGAATACCCTATCCCCGGTCTCAGATATGTGCTCAATGATTCCATTACCATGGAACTTCCTGGCAACCCACTTACCATAATTACTCCTAATAACCTCAGGTAATTGGGCCGAGAACGGTACTGGCAACCTCTTATTCATTCTATCCCTAGGTTCAGGTGTTATTGTGAAACTCATGAACATCACCTCGAACCAGAACCACCTCCGAAATATTCACTCGTCACCTGCTTAGCCCAGTTTTCATACATTTCCCTCTCGTCATCGGTTAGGTTAGTCCCTATGGAGATCCTTAGGTGCGATGATGGTGTTCCCCTGGTCTTATTTGGTAAAGTCTTGTCAGCAACCTCACTAATGACCTTAAAGCCCCTCCTAATTATCATGTCGCCTATCCTATGCCTACGTGGCGCTAACTCCATGTACTTATTAATTAATTCCGTGGCGAATGGAACAATCTCCTCAACCGAGTCTAACAGAGCAACGGCCCTTGCTAGCTTAGGCCCGAAGTGCCCCTGAATGTGGGCACCAACGAGAAGCGCAATTTTCCTATTCCTACCCGGCCTTATCGCTGGAAATGCCTTCTTAATGCAATTCATGGCCTTCAGGCATTTAGATCCATCTATATTGAGTTCCTTCTTCTCTTCATTCCAACTAATGGCCTTTGATGGACATGAATCGACAATTTCCTTTGGATTTATTTTACCCTCCTCAACCATCTTCCTAAACAATCCCTGATCAACCTCAGGAGCACCAACCCAAGTACCGATTAGTGCGAAATCAGCCCTGGAATTGGCTGTGGCGCAGTCCATTGGACAACCACTGAACTTGAACTTTATTTTATACGGGAACATCTGTGTATTTAAATACCTGTAAAACGCTGGATGCGATCTGATGTAATCCATGGCATGCAGTGTATCGTACAAGGCGAACTCACATAGGGCTGGACCAGGGCACGCATAGAATTCCCTAAATGTGTCACCTGAACCACCAACGTCACTACCCATTATGGTCCTAATGGCATCCACAGCCTCATCAGCCTTCTCAGCAATCATATTAAGAACAAGCGCCCCAGTGTTACCACCAAACTCCATCAAACCTATCCCATACCTCTTGGCAACCTCAACAACCTTCCTCAAGTAACTAGTCGAGTAGAACCTACCGGCGGGTGCATAAGTCCTGAAGTGAATCTCCACGAACTTACCATCCCTACTCCTCCTCGCCAATATACCACTGAATACATACCTAACCCTGAAGGAGCCGCTAAGCCACGGTGTGTACTTCCTGGCTAAGCCCTCGGCATAAGCCTCAATTGGGTACTTCGTCCTCTTCAGCTCAGTTACATAACTAGGCCAGGGACCCCTCTCAAGGTACTCAAGCATCTTCATACCTCGTTCCAAGTCACTTGCCTTTTGAACAGTCTCTGTACCCATAACTTATCATAGATTGTAAGGACTATTTATTTTGAAAAGATTATTACACATAGCACGTGATATTATACGTTAATAAAAACAGCGAACCTGCTCCCTCCTGGGGGCAGGATAAGGCTTTGAACCAGATATTCAGCATGCCTTTGGGAAGTATAAGTAAAGGCCAGGCATTAATTCACTTGGCCTAAGGGAAGCGAGGTAGTATCGACGGACTTGAGGATAAACGCCTTGGCAAGCGTAATAATAAGTTACGGTACTTGGTTACTGTATAAGGGTGTTGGGACTGAGAAGGACTACTTCTACCTGCAGAGTAGGATTGCAGGGACTCAGCCGTTGGCAGATAGGATGAAAACCTTGGTGAATGGGACGCATACCTAGAGCTGTTTAAGGAAAAGAGGAGGTTGTTCGGGGAAGTTAACCAGGCATCTCCTTCATTTGTAAGGAATGCTGGCGTAATTAATGCATTATAGTTGGTAGGTGGCATTGAACTTAAGGTTCAGGGGTACGGTATGAGATTGTTGGGTATAGCACCTCCGTTGAAGTAAAGAGGCGCCCTAGGGGTATGGTTAATTGCCCGTTAGGTCACAGGCTTCAAAGTGTCCTTAACGGTTCAAACATTATTAAGGAGGGCATAGGAAAACAGTAATTGCAACTAAAAACGTTGTCATTCCTGTTCCTCATAACGGAGCGGTACCCGTGAAATGGATGTAACCCCGATACATCGGAAAATCCACCCCTCGGGACAAGGAGAAGGGCAGTTAGCTTTCATATGGATGAGGTATGGAGAAGCTCGATCTAAAGGCTATGATGTACTTGCATGGTTTACGTGAAATAAAACCAATAATTAAGCATGGCCAGTGTGGGTGCCGATGAATGAGGATAAGGATAACAGGGTTGTTTTCTTCATAACCACGTCTCCCTCTGAGGAGGATCGAATCCAGGCCGTATTAAGGCTTTCATTGATCGCCTCCTCACTAGGTTATGAAGTCTTCATATACCTGGCGCTTCACTCGGTGGTTACGGTTAGGAAGAACACATTTGAGAAATTAAGTAGTACAACAAGGGACATGTTGAGGGACGCGATTAAGAATAATATCAGGATCATGGCGTGTAAAGTGGCCATGGAGGGCTTTAATGTTAAGGCTGAGGAGTTGATTGATGGCGTGATTGTTGCGGAACCCAAGGACCTCTTTGAAATCGCTAAGGGCTCTGTCCTTCTCTCCTGGTAATACTGCCTAGTAACTCTGAGAGATATCTCATGTAATTAAACCCTAAATCCTCTATTAAGCCCTCCATAAAGTTTTCATTAAATAATTCCTCAGTAATGGCTGCCTTTATGCCGCAAGCAACCATTGCCCTTTTATTACTTACATCAAGCCTAAGTGGGAATAAAAATGGTGCAATTGATCTATCTCCGTGTAGTTCATATCCAATCTTCGTTGTTAATTCCTCAAGGTCATTAAAAAGCTGGGCAATACTAGGGAATTCCTCGAGGTTAATATCCACTATGAGGTCTAGGTCGAGTAGTGCCAGGGACACGTAATCCTCCTCCTTAGCGGCATTTATCAGCATTGGTTCACCACCTTGGACGTACAGTATCAAATTAACTTCCTCACCCGTCGACTTCATTATGTCATCAATAGCATCGGAAATACTGAGTTCCTCCAGGAAGCCGGAGTTCTTGGCTTTGTTTATTAATTCCGAGATCTCCTTTCTCTTCATATCATCCTCATTATTCATTAGTTAATGAAAACCTCATTACTTTTATATTGTTTTGCACATACTACGTGTAATAATATTTTTTATGTTTCTATGATTACTACGAATCGAGTATGAACGAACTTTATCTCGTTCTCTACGGATACATTCCATACGCCGTAGTAATGATATTCCTAGTGGGCATCATATATAGAGTGGCCACGTGGATTACAGCAAAGGGGTTAGTGGGACTTTACAATGCCAATGTCTGCCTATACAGGGATGACTGGGGCTCAACGATGACAGAGGTTCTTAAGAGAATATTCATTTTCTACACATTACCTGGCAGGGACAGGGACTGGTCACTATTCATAGGATCCTTCCTCTTCCACTGGGGAATCTGGATCGCGTTGATAGGGCATCTTGGCATAGTAATCCCAGGCACATACCTGGAGAGGTGGTTTGGATTAACGCCAAGTCTTCACCAAACTATTGCGTTGTATGTTGGTGGTACTGCTGGCACAATAGCGTTGATAGGATTATTAATCCTCATCGTCAGGAGGATCGCTGGTAGAACAATAACCGTAAGAGTGATGGGTGAGTACAAGGTACGCATTCCTTTACGCATGTTTAGCTTCCTTGATGACTACTTCGCAGTGGCAATACTCCTGGCAATAATAGTCCTAGGGCTTTATCAAACACTCGGTATAACACCATACAATCCAGCCTATGTTGACGTAATCAGCAAGTGGATGTGGTCCCTGGTTATGCTTCATCCAAACATACAACCAATAATTAACTACCCAATACTCCAGGTACATGCATTGCTCGCCATGGTATTCATCGCATACTTCCCATGGAGCAAGATGATGCATCCATTCTCATTCCTCTTCATGCCAACGATAGCAAGACCAGCAATAAAGGTGAAGACCACGGGGTGAGGTGACGGCCGATGTCGTATGACAAGGTATTCAAGGAAAGACCATTCAAGTGGGGTGATGCATCTAACTTCATGCATTACTTGGCGGATGAAAGATTAGTCTCAAGGCTTCATGAGGCAATTAAGTTCAAGCAACCAATAACCACTGATGAAGAGAAGGTTGAGTACTTTAGGAGGAGATTGCTTGAGGAATATGAGAATAATAAGAACGTGAGGATGGCGGTGGACGTATGTGTTCACTGCGGTCAATGCATGAATGCCTGCCCAACATACATAACGACTGGTGACCCATATAACTCACCCCTTGGACGCGCTGAGTTGATAAGGGCTGTAATTAAGGCGGATAAGGTTAGCGGTAAGTTGTTTGGCAAGGCTGTTGGTGCCGTTAAGAAAATCGACATGAATTACATAAAGAAGATATACACGTACTACTGGCTATGCCTTATCTGCAGGAGATGTGGTTATGCCTGCCCACTCGGTGTTGAACAGACTGACGTGACAAGGGCAGTAAGGGGGATACTCTATGAGATAGGCATGGCATCTAGATTTACGGCATTAACAGTGGATGCCCACTGGAAGAACGGCAATAACATGAATTTAACCCCTGGGGCTGTTAAGTCCATAATTGATTTTGTGGTTAAGGAAATTAAGCAGGAAAAAGGTATTGAACTTAAGGTTAAGATTGACGAACCTGCCTACGCCTTATTACTACCGTCATCAGCCGATTATTTCATGAATATGGAAACCCTCAAGGGCTATCTACTATTCCTATATGCAGCCGGTATAGATTATACGTTGAGCACGAAGGCTGCGGAGACGGCCAATTTTGGCCTATTCCTTCATCCCAAGCACCTGCAGGGCTTGGCTGAGAAGTACGTTAGTGTTGCCAGGGAGTTAGGCGTAAAGCTCGTGATTGCTGGCGAGTGCGGGCATGCATGGAGGGCCCATAAGAACTATACATTACCAAGACTTAGGGAATACGGGATAAAGTTGGTTCACATTCATCACTTGGTGGCTAAGGCCATAAGAGAGGGAAGGATAAAGTTGAATCCTGAGGCCAATGGCAACATAGTCTATATGTATCAAGATCCGTGTCAATATGCAAGGGGAGGAGACCTAACGGAGGAACCAAGATTCATACTAAGCCATGTTGCTAGGAGTTGGGTTGATCCCGAGCATAATAGGTCATGGACCTGGTGTTGTGGAGGTCAAGGAGGTAACCTAACGGATGAGGTGGTGCCATTGGTTACGCAATATGCGAGACTTTGGTATGAGGAAGCCCTTAAGAAGGATGCACAATGGGTTATTAGGCCATGTTCAATTTGCAAGGCTCAGCTTAGTCATGTCGTTCCTTACCTAAACAAGATGTATGGTAAGGAGATTAAGTACTCAGGGCTCATGGACCTTGTATATAGGGCTTTAGTTGTTTGAATGTATATGAATAAGTTAGTATTTTTCTCATTAGAAAAAATATTATTTATATTTTATCATTACTCTGTGCAATTTCTGCATTAAGCAAACGACTTAATATCAAATGAATACATACGGATATTAATGAAGAGTAACGATACCATAAACTCCCTGAGCATCATACCCGAAGAACTAAGGTTAGAACTTCGGAGACTTGTGAATGTGGAATATGACAATGTCGTAAATGACATGCTCGCCTATATCATCACAAGAGGGCTGGTAACCCTGTATAGGGTCTCCAGGGAGACCCCGTATAGTATCTCATCAATTTACAAGAAGGCCAGGTATATGGTCAAGAATAACCTATTAACACCCAGGGAATCGAATGGTAGGTTAAATGGTAAGCACATGTACGAGGTAACGGTTAAGGGGTTAATAACTTGCTTAGCCTATAAATGCTTGGATGATGATGTGGTGCTGAGTAAGCTCAAGGTAAGATGGAATCTAAAGAATTATGATATGCATAGGTTGGTGTCCATACTCACAGTACTGCCGTATATAGCTAGTAATGATAACCTAAGGGTGCTTGAAAACATAGATACATTAATGATAACAGCATTAAGTACATTAATTAATAACCCGACAATGATCAGTAAGCTCATTGATGAACGCACAATAACCAACGTGAAAAACACATCAATTTACTACTTAATAAATAACGTTATAAATGGCATATCCAATAATAGAAAGCCAGACATAATACTTGGCAATAATTCATTCCTCGTGGGATACTATAAAAACAATAGGTCTCTCTATGTGTACATATGTAGGCTGTGCGAGAAAAACTGCGTACTAGCATACATAACATGTAATAACGATCATGGATGTCCATTGACTACTGAACTAAGTAAAGATGTACTAAATATAGTAAGATGATTGGTATTGTTTTTTAACTTATTAAAAACAATTAGCGAAATTGAAAAATCATTAAATAATGAAGCATGAATATTTAGTATTAAGTTAATTTTAGTTTATATTTATTTATATTCATTATTATATTCACGTAATTATTTATAAGCATATAAACTTTCACTATCTATGTGAAATAATGCTTTTTTTAACTAAAGTAATATGAGACCGATGTTCGAGTTATACCTACCAATACCACACCTATGGATAATATATGGCGCCATAGTGCTTGTTGTAGAGATGGTGATTGGCTTTGCAATCGAGATAAGCCGAGGCATATTGGCCCTCTCCCACCTGAGCAATGTACTACCCATAAAGGGGCCGACGAGGAATTGGGGCTCGGCGAGTGCATTTATTGCTGGGCTAATTACGGCGTTCCTATACCCATTCTACGGTGCCCCCATGACATCTTGCCACACGCAAGCCACATACCTAAGCAAGCCCAAGGTTAAGGCACTAGCCCACGCACTTGTTTGGTGGGGATTCGTGTTTGCCGCAATATCAACAACACTGGGCTTCATCTATGACGAGTGGGTGTCAAGTGGTGTCCCAGGTCTCGTGGCCTTTATACCCGGCGGTAAACTTGGCCCAACCGGGCCATATGCAGTAATAGGCACTGGGGCAATTGGTGGTGTCCTCATTGTAATAGGCTTCATACTCATGATGGTAACTAGGTGGCAAGACACTAGGTCGGTGAGCGAATCTGCAATTACGGATTTCTTCCTATGGACCGCATTCTTTGTTGCATTGAGTGGTTTCGGTATAATGGGTGTTGAACTCACAATCCCGACCAACTACTATGCATTGGCCACGGCATTTGGCGTACACATATTCCTGGTGGCCATGATGTTCGCCACAATGCCCTGGACAAAGTTTGGCCACGCTATATACATGTACATATGGCAATTGTATGATAAGTACAGGACTTGGAAGGGCGCTGAGCCTAGGCTACTTGGTCCATGGAGCGGTGAACTGGCTGAGAAGGCGCTTGAATCTCGTGTACCAAGTCATCCAAAGAGGCATGGGTGAGGTGGTGAGCATGCCCTCTTATGTAATCCCGGCAAAGTGTACAGGTTGCGGGGATTGCGTTAATGTATGTCCAAGCCATATAATGAAGTTCACGAAGTCAGGTGTATTCGGCAGGAAGGCGTACAACGCAGAACCAGAGTCCTGCTGGGAGTGCTACAACTGCGTTAAGCACTGTCCACAAGGTGCCGTCCAGATGAGGGGCTACATGGACTTCACACCACTTGGTGGTGCCGTTGAGGTTTACAGGGATGAGAAGACCAATAGGGTTTACTGGACCATTAGATATAGGAATGGCACGGTTAAGTACTTCGTATTCCCAATAAGGACCACGCCCTGGAACTCAATAAAGTCGCCACAGGAGTACCCAGAACCATCCAAGGAATTCTTGAGGGCGCCGTACTTATCCTGTGAGCATGAGAAGCTTGGTGGTAATAAACTTGGTGTTGAGCTACCTAAGACGAAGGTTCCAGAGGTAGTTAAGGTTGAGGTGAGGGGGTGAGAATATGACGAGGGTTAGGTATGTGGATGCGGACATCCTAATAATTGGTGGTGGAATGGCTGGCGCGGGAGCTGCATGGGAGACTAGGTATTGGTGCAGGAATTGCAGAGTAGTACTTGCCGAGAAGGCGAATATTAATAGGAGCGGTGCAGTGGCAATGGGACTTTCGGCAATAAACACGTACATGGGGCTTAAGTGTAAGGAGAATACCGTGGAGGATTACGTTAAGTACGTGAGGGGTGACTTAATGGGTATTGTGAGGGAGGACTTGGTATATGACTACACGAGACACGTTGACTCAACAGTGCACTTATTCGATGAGTGGGGTCTCCCAATATGGCCCGAGCCTAAGACTGGGTGCTATGTTAGGGAGGGTAAGTGGCAGATAATGATTCATGGAGAGTCCTACAAGCCAATAGTTGCTGAGGCTGCTAGGAAGGCCCTTGGTGATGAAAACATATTGAATAGGGTCATGGTTACTCACCTAATAAAGAGCGCAAGCGATCCGAATAGGATTGTTGGTGCCCTAGGCTTTAATGTTAATGACGGAACATTCTATGTATTTAGGGCAAAGGCAACAATACTTGCTGCCGGCGGCGGTTCACAAATATACAGGCCCAGATCGCAGAGCGAAGGACTTGGCAGAAGCTGGTATCCACCATGGTCCTCGGCCTCATCCTACGGCATGCTCATTGAGGCTGGTGCCGTAATGACAATGATGGAGGCGAGATTCGTAGTGCCGAGATTCAAGGATGGCTATGGCCCAGTTGGCGCCTATCAATTATTGCTTAAGACAAGGATTAGTAATGCCTATGGTCAGGACTTCTGGAAGCCCCATGTTGACGAAATAAGGAAACTATATAGCGGCAAGGGTAAGTACGTAGACCTACCAATCACACCAACAACACTCAGGGTATTTGCACAACGCCTTGAGTGGATGGCTGGTCGCGGGCCGAGTCTAATGAGAACCGAGGAAACAGTGAAGAGAGGCACTGAAAGTGAGGCCATGGCCTATGAGGACTTCCTAGACATGACAATAAGTCAAGTTGTCATATGGGCTGGGCAGAACCATGAACCATCAGAGAGACCTTATGAGGTGATCACCACGGAGCCTTACGTAATGGGTAGCCACGCCACTGAGTGCGGTGCATGGTCCAGTGGTCCTGAGGATCTGGCACCCAGGAAGATCGAGGGCTTACCAGACGATAGGGGATACCAGTATTACTGGGGTTATAATAGGATGACGACTCTGGATGGCTTATTCTGCGCAGGTGATGCTTGCGGTGCTAATCCACATAAGTTCAGTAGTGGTTCATTCACGGAGGGCAGGTTAGCAGGTAAGTCAGCAGTACTATACGTGATGGACCACAGTGATGAGAAGATAGACGTGGATAGGGCTCAAGTCGATTCGTTAATAGCCAAGATAATGGAGCCACTGGAGCGTTACCAGAGGGGTAGGTACAATGTCGTTACCGGACCAAGTTACATGCACCCAGTGGACCCAACAAAGATGTATTGGAAACAGGGCTTGTTTAGGCTTCAGAAGATAATGGATGAATACGCAGGTGGCTGGTCAACAATGTACATGACCAACGAGTGGATGCTCAACAGGGGTTTAGAACTACTACAGTTCCTTAAGGAGGACCTCGTGAATTATGCCGCTGCCCAGGATTGGCATGAGTTAATGAGGGTTTGGGAGCTTTGGCACAGGATATTGTCTGCGGAGGCCGTGATTAGGCACATGCTGTTTAGGAAGGAGACCAGGTGGCCTGGTTACTACGTTAGGGCAGACTACCCGGCGCTGGATGATGATAATTGGCATGTATTCGTTAACTCAAGGTATGATGCAAAGACTGGGCAGTGGGAAGTATGGAAAGTGCCTGTGATACACATAATAGAGTTCCCATGAGGTGACCAGCATGAGTCTCAAGATCCATACACCACCTCCACACGGGGGCAGGCTCGTGGATGCAGTAATTAGGGATAAGGATAAGGCCATTAACATGGCTGCTGGCGCAATACCATACGACATAAGGGCCACTAGGGATCCCGTGAGTGGTTTACCCATTAGGAATGTATATAGGGAGATTATGTCAATTGCCTACGGTTTCTTCAGCCCACTGGACAGGTTCATGACTAGGAATGAGACTGAGAATGTGCTTAGGGAGAGGAGACTCCTTGATGGTTGGTTATTCCCATACCCAATGATATTCGACGTTACGGAGGAGGACCTTAGGAAACTCGGTGTTAAGGAACATGATAGATTGTTGCTTAGGCTTAAGGGTCAGCCCTTTGCAGTCCTCGATGTCGAGGAGATCTGGAGATTTGATCCTAAGGATCTGGCTGACAGAACCTTCGGGACCCCTGATAGAAACCCTGAGGTCGTTAAGAGAAGATTTGACGAGAAGCACCCAGGTTGGTTAATATATAGGAGCATGACTGGTATTGCATTGGCTGGCAAGGTTTATGTTGTCAATGAGCCCGTGTTTAAGGACCCATATGGTAGGTTCTGGTATCCGCCGGCTAAGTCCCGTGAGGAGATGCAGAGGAGGGGTTGGAGGACCGTGATTGCCCACCAGACTAGGAATGTTCCGCATACAGGCCATGAGCACTTAATGAAGAACGCGGCTTACCTTGGTGATATCGAGCCGTGCCATGGAATACTCGTTAATGCCATAATCGGTGCCAAGAGACTTGGGGATTTTGTTGATGAGGCAATACTCGAGGGTCATGAAGCAATTAATAAGTATGGCTATATAAGCCCGAAGAGACACATCGTCACCTTCACCCTATGGGACATGAGGTACGGCAACCCACTTGAGTCACTGCTCCATGGCATAATTAGGCAGAACATGGGTTGCACACATCACATGTTTGGCAGGGATCACGCTGCCGTGGGTGATTACTACGATCCATACGCAACACAAATACTTTGGGAGAAGGGCATACCGAGTTTCGGCCTAAATGCGCCGCCTTATGATCTCGATAAGGGTCTCAAGATTAGGCCTGTTAACATTAAGGAGTTTTGGTACTGCCCGAAGTGTGGTGAGATAGCCTATAGCGACACATGCGCCCATTCGGACATGGCCCAGAGGTTTAGTGGTAGTTTCATTAGGGGTTTGATTGCTGAGGGTGTTGAGCCACCGCCAATAATCTTTAGGCCCGAGGTTTATAGGGTGATTGTTAAGTGGTGGAGGTTCTATGGTTACCCATTCGTTAATAGGAAGTACCTTGAGTTAAAGGAGAGGGAGCTTGAGGTCGAGGTACTGCAAATGGAGGTTCCGGTGAAGAGGTGATGGAGATGCCCTACAAGATCTCCGTAATACTGGATAAATCCAGGTTGGAGAGGATCAGGGGTACACCATTGGAGAGGATGGTTAAGGATCTATATGGTGGTTATCTAAAGGTTATTGAGGTAGAGGTACCTGATGAAGTCGCTCAGCGGATCTTGAAGGAGTTTCCGAGGGCTAGGATTGACGCTAGAGGCTTCATTGAGGAGACGCCGGTGGCCTTTAAGAGAGAGCTCTTTGAGGTGATCGCTCAGTTGAGGAGTATTGGTAGGGAGGTCTTTGATGAGTTACTGAAGCCCGAGAGACTTGGTATAATTAAGGAGTTGGCGGCTAAGGAGGAAGAGTACCTGCCACCACCAACCTTACCCGAAGAGAAGTGATATGTTTGGTTTTTATTTAAAAATTAATCTTAATTAATTTATTCAGGTTCTTTACTATGTTTCATAGTTATGAAACAGAGTTTATTAAGGTGCTGAGGACTGAGCTTAGGAATTTAGGAACTGAAATTACTGACGAACAACTTGATAAGATAAAGGTATGCATCAGCGAACTAAAGAGGAGACACTTGCCCCTAAGCGATGCTAGGGATGTGGCTAGGATAATTGCCCAGGTACTTTCCGAAAACCCGTTAATTGCATCAACAAGGGAGGACGTTAGGCAGTTCCTCTCGGTAATAAGTTCCTGTAGGTTAGTGGGTTTTCAATTACGTAGGCATGAGTCAATATACTGCCCAATAATGGTTCCCATGGGTTTCATAGGTGTCTCAATAATAGCAGTAATGGCTCGTCTAGGCAGTATTTCCCTAATTATTAAGAGGGTTGGTGAACCCGTGAGCGATAATGCCTTCTACGCCGAGGACTTAATATTAGTTGGTTACTTCGATACAAATAATCTCACGTGGACTCAGCGATTAAACCCGGGAATTTATCTTGTTGAGGTTAGTAATTCATATGGTGAGGATGTTAATATCAGTATCGACGTGATAACATGCATATTAGAAACCCGAGAAAATCATCAGGAATAAACTCAATGTATACTCGTACTTATAAGGATATTTATTTAATGCATCTTATGCACTGAGCAAATCATATTTATTCAACTGAATATGCACATAATTGATGAGCATATGTTAATGAATAAAAACTACATAAGCAATGGGATAAGTCGACTACTTCAAAAAACAATCGTCTCAGACATGGAAATCGATGATACAATTAAGGAATTATTAACATACATTATTTATAATGAACCAATAACACTATACAGAATTTCCAAAAATACTAGGTTTGCTGTGTCAACAATATACAAGAAAGCCAAGAGGATGATCCAATATGGATTAATAAGGCCATTGAATGATGATGAATTTGGCGGCGAAAGGTGTGTTTACGTGTCCACGGTTAAGGGTCTTCTAACATGTCTAGCCATTAATTGCATTGACGATCCAGGCATTGTTATAAGTAGGTTATGCCAGAGGTGGCATTTAAAGAGTTATTGCTGCCAAAGGGCAATGAAAATATTGAGTGTAATGCCGGTATTACTTGGCATTGATAGTAATGCCCTGAGGATGATTGAAGACCCCAGGGCAATAATGATCTCAATACTTGAGCATAGGGACCAACTAAGGAAAAGTCTCAATCCTGATCTACTGGATGATGTGATTAACACGGCAACGCATTACTTGATCAGCAGGTTAATCATTGATAGTGACATAACCACAAAGTCATCATTACTTGTGGGTAACGAGAGATTTGTAGTGAACATTGACATTAACGGCAGCGCCTATGTATATGTTTGTAAACTCTGCGAGAAGTCATGCATGAATATTACTATACCAAGTGATTCCAATGGATGTGCCCTATTTCATGAGATTAGAAGGTTAGGGATTTGGATCCGCCCACAATCGCCATTGAGCCATCAAAAATCAATCATTGTTTAATTATTTAAGTGAGTGAGGTTTTTACATGCTACGTGAAATAATCATTATTTAATGCCGCGATTTAATAAGTAATAAGACAAGGGTGATCATTATTTCGATCTATGTTGTTGGGGTGGGCCCCTGGGATCCCGAGCTAATTACCGTGAAGGCAATTAAAGTATTGAGTAAGGCGGATGTTATTTTCTACGGTTCATTGATTAATGAGGAGATAATAAGAATGTATGCACCTAGGGCGGAGAAAATATACATGGGCCATGTCAAGGGTGACGACCATAGGGAGTACGTTATTGAGGCACTAAAGATGGCTAGGAGAGGTCTTAATGTTGTTTTTCTCAAGAATGGAGACCCTGTAATATTCGGCAGGGGGATTGAGATCTGCAGGGAAGCGATTAGTAATGGCATTCATTGTGAAGTGATACCAGGGGTCAGTAGCTTCACAGCGGCTGCTGCCCGGTACCTAATCGAGTTGAAGGGCACGATCATGCTTATGGCCTATCCAAACATAGACTTTAATACTGATGCTGACGTTAGAGTCATATTCATGGGGTCGAAGATAGCCAAGGAATTAATACACAGGTTCAGTGATAATAACAAAATCATAATAGTTAGTAGGGTTACTTACCCCGATGAGGAGGCCCATGATATAGATGTTAGTGTCAAGGTTGATGGGCTCGATGTAAGGGCTCCATCATTGATCTTCGTATTAAGGCGTGATGAACATGGAAGCCACAGTACCTAGGTTAGTAATAGCTTCGTATAAGGGTAAGAATGGTAAGACCACCGTGACGTTAGCGCTGGCATATGCATTAATAAGGACTGGTTATAGGATCTCCATGTTTAAGGTTGGTCCAGACTACATAGACCCAAGCTATCACTCCGTAATAATCAACAAACCAAGCAGGAACCTTGATTATGTGCTTATGGGTAACAGGGTAATAACCAGGTTCTATAGGTACTCCATGGATTCCGACATTGCTATCATTGAGGGCGTCTCTGGCCTTTATGACAGCATGGACGGAGTTACTGAGGTTGGTAGCACCGCCCAAGTAGCGAAGTTGCTTGGGGCGCCAGTCGTTCTTGTGATCAATGGCGAGAGGATCAACAGGACTGTGAGAGCCATAATAAGGGGCTTAAGGATCTTCGACCCAAGCGTGAGGATCGTTGGTGCAGTAATTACGAATGTTAACCAGAGACAGTTAGATAAGTTGAGGACTGCCGTGGAGAACGAGGGCCTGGAGTTCCTGGGTTACGTACCGAAGCGCGATGATGTGGAGGAAGTCATGCAATATAGGCACCTGGGTTTAATGCATGCCGGGGAAGTAAATACTCAGCAGTTGATGAATGTATTTAGGGATGCCTCGGACTTCATAGATGTTAATAAGGTGATTAAAATCGCCAGAGAATACTCAGAGCCAATTGAGGTAAGGGATTACGCCAGTCCAAATGAATCCAAGGAAGTCACGACTAAGTTAAGAGTCGGCATATTAGGCGGTAGGGTGTTTACGTTTTATTATCCGGAGACCATTGAAAGGATCAGTAACTTTACAAGAGACCTTAAGTTCATAGATCCGGAGAGGGATCAAGAGCTTGGTGAATTGGACCTATTACTGATTGGTGGCGGTTTTCCTGAGGTCTATGGGGAGGACCTGGAGAGAAATCGTAGCCTTAGGTATGAGGTGAGGAGATTCATAGACTCGGGTGGGTACCTATATGCCGAATGTGGGGGCTTGATGTATTTAACGAATTCAATAATCCATAACAATGAGGAGTATGATATGGTGGGTGCCATAGATGCCACGACAATTATGCATAGGAGACCCATGTGGTATGGCTATGCCAAGGCCAGGGTAATTAGGGACTCCATTATTGGTAATACTAATACCGTATTGATGGGGCACGAATTCCATTACTCCTCATTGATCCTTCACGGCAATTATGACTTCGTTATTAAGTACGAGAGGGGCGTGGGGGTGAATGGTTTTGACGGCTTTCAAATAAATAATGCCTACGCCCATTACCTTCACATCCATCCAGATACTTATGATGTGATTGATAGGATACTCAGAAGAATCTTGGTTAATAAGACCAAGCCCTAGTTTAATTAAGTATATAGTCATTACCACACTGCATTGCCAGTATCCTAGCCTTATTGCCATTATCCATGAATGCCACCGACTTGCAACCATTAATATCCGTTGTGGGGAAGTAATCAACTAACGCCTTCGCAATTACCCTCCTAGCCCTACTAACGGTATTCGCATCCCCATACATATTAATTAATGCCTCATACAGCGAATTAAAGGCGGCAAGCCTAAGGTTATTGGGTAATATGAATAGAACGTTCTTAGGAAACTCCTGATATAACATTATGAGCCCATTACTGAGCCTTTCCCTGCCACTCAGGTAAAGTAATTTTACATAACTCTCAACCTCATCATCACTGAACCCTATTAAGCCCCAGTTACCCTTAATGGCCCCAATCACTGCCTGGGCAGTATCCTCATTTATACCATCAATATTCATAAAATACGCAAAAAGAAGTAACAAATATCCACCCAAACTTACCAAGTACCTACTCCTGCTAATTCTTTTCAGCAATCCCATCATCTCCAGTTCAGAGATCTTCCTGTAAAACGTCGCCTTACTAACATGCCCCGCCAATGACAACCACAATGGGTTTGGACCACCATCTCTCGTAGTCTCACGAATAGTGTGAAGAATAAACTTCAAAATCATCAAATGCGTAATATCAATATCAATGCCAGGTATCATTCAATATTTCTTAATGGCTAAACTAAAAATACTTATTTCACATGAAACTAAACCTAGTTACAATTACTAAAACAATGACGTACATACAATGCGTTGAACTAAATGTATCCAGTGAACTTAACAGTATTTTTATGAATACCATAGACCGATCGAGAAATATGACCCTGGTAGTAGCTTTAGTGAAAACGCTGAGTCATTCATTAATGTCAATAAGGTACTAATTAGTACATTCATTGAATATAATAGTAATATCAGGATCAAGATTTATACTGGGGATGGACAAAATGCTGAAGGAGCAACAGCACCATTAAATGATACTATAAATACAAAATCGAATCTAAGAAAAGAACATACACCATTAATGAAAAATGCTGCTATCATTCCGTAGATACTTTCTATGTAATGATACCCTTAACCACTTAATGCGGGTCTACAATAAAGTAACTAATAGTAATCATCCCAATTTACGAATTAATTGGCATCTTTATGATCAGTGAATTAATTAAGGAATTCCTTATACACATTGGATAATTATTAGGTTTATATTGATCGTCCCTGGGTACAGCATTATCATGCCATATTTCACGTGCATTGTGGAATAGTATTAATAAATACTTTTACATAAATATTATTGTGAGCAATGCAAGCATAATAAATAATATTATTGATAATGCAATAACTAAGGTTAAACTATTCGAGCCTAATTCATTAATTAGAGAGAAGGCTGACTTATTCGTTAAAATTCACTTAGTTCCTACGGAGCAATTAATCAAAATAGAGAAAGGCGTGGTAATTCCCACTACATACATAATTGACCTAGCCGTAATAAGCCCCTCGGTAACACGAATTAAGGATTACCTGGACATGCATGAAAAGGATTCCCTAAGCCTTGGCAGGAGAATGAGTAATGTTAAGGATAGGGAACGATTAATCACTGATTATATAGATTTAATCATAGGTACATTGAGGTTTTTCAAGGATTACTTCATATGCAGGCATGTCCTTGATCACATTGTCTGGGCCTACGATGAGATTATGAATAATAATACAGTGATTGGGTTATTTAGGAATAAGTTTAAGGATGATAGGGAGGTTGATAAGGTCTTAAACGAGTTGTCTAAGCATGTTGTTGCTTCAATCACTGATTTCTACAGTGGGTTGAGGAAGTGGGTTCTTAGTAATGAGTTAAGGAAGCCTTCATATACGCAGTACTTCATAGTTAATGAAGTATTAAGAAGGCTCTCACCCAATGAATATTTAATAGTCATTGAAGCCAATGAGGATTATTTCTACTTAGGACTTCTTAGGGACGTCTCATTAACGAACACTATAATTAAGTTAAGTTAATAATGAATCCATGTAAGGCAGCTTCATCCATTTCTATAATAATATTGAATTACCAAGACAAATAATCTACTAACATCAATAACCTGGCAGTAATTCATGGTAGTAACGCCCTACTACTTATTTGCTAATTTTGTAATTAATGACAGGACAAAACCAATGCTTAATAGGTCTTGTATATAAATGGATATAAATAAGCTTATTGGCTTATTATTGAAGCTATTTTTATACTTTTATATTCTATTCCCTTATTAATTTAATTTTTATAGGTATCTGTTAAGAAATATGTGTAATATAATTGAAAGTTATTTATTTATTTCTGAATAGATTATTAAATTATTTTACATAAAACGTGATAATACGTGTAATAATGTTTATATATCGTGAAGTCAAGTTTTTGACTGATGATCACCGTAATATTCGATCTACTAAAGATGCTGGAATTCGTAATCGCAGGTATTGTGGCTGGCTTACTCGGTGCCCTGGCTGGGCTTGGCGGTGGCGTTGTTTTAACGCCAGTATTAACGTTGTTCCTGAGCGTACCAATAATATACGCCACGGGCTCCGCATTAATATCGACAATATCCACATCAGCCGGCTCAGCCAGTGTATATGTCAAGAAGAGACTAGCCAATGACAGGATAGGCATTAGCCTAGTCACCGCAACAACCACGGGTGCAATAATAGGTTCATTAACAGCAAATTTCGTATATGCACACGGCCTCACTTGGATCATATATGTAATATTTGGCGTAGTACTACTGGCTTCAATAGTGCCAACGGTGCAAAGGAGCACTTGTGAATTACCGCCACTAAGGGACCCGGATCGAACAACCAAGGTCTTCAAACTCTATGGAGTGTGCTATGACCCAGCACTAAAGATTTGGTATAAGTATTGGGGTGTTCGTTGGTGGCTCGGCTGGCTTATCATGCTCTTCGCTGGCTTCATTAGTGGGTTATTGGGTATTGGTAGTGGGGCCCTTAAGGTCCTTGCCATGGATTGGGGAATGAACTTGCCCATGAAGGTGAGTACAACAACGAGTAACTTCATGATAGGAGTGACAGCGGCGACTAGCGGCTCGCTATATTGGTTCTTTGGGTACATAAGTCCATTCATAGCTGCATGCACGGCGATTGGTGTCCTGCTTGGTTCGAGGATTGGCACTAGGATGCTCATGTACGTGACCAATAGGCAGGTTAGGTGGGTCTTTGTATCGATACTGGCTTATTTGGGCTTTAGGATGGTTCTTAGGGGTCTCGGTAGGGAGGGCATGCTGCCGATAACGTCAATGGAAAGAAACATAGTGGCTGCAGTATTCGCATCGATAATAATAATTTCCCTCTACTTCGTATTCACGTACAAGTACCAGGAAACCCAAGACATGACGCTGAGTATTTACCAGGCTCAGCAGGAGAATCCGGGAAAGATTGAGCTTAAGTTCATAAATATAACGAGTAATCTCCTTAAGTACGGCGTCTTCATAAGTATCGCGCTATTAATTCTCGGTCTTATACTCATCTTTGTTCATGGTGGTGGATTGGGAATACCGCTTAATAAGATCGTTGATCCCAATGGACATGTTGATACCTCGGCAATATCGATAATGAGCGTTGTTGTTGGTGATTTAAGGCTTGATGGGCTAAGCCTAATGCTAACAGGGTTATTGGTTTTAATAGCAATACCGGTGATCATGGTTTCACTAAACCTCGCTAGGTTCGCCATGGAGAGAGATGTACTATATACAGTACTTGCAGCAATAACCCTGGTCAACCTGTTCCTCGCAATATTCGTACTTCCGGTAATAATACTTCATGTGTAGGGTGCTTAAAATGTATGTAGTTACCCAAGCCCTGGCAAACCTGGGCTTAATAGCAGTTTGTGGCTTAGGAGCTGGCATACTCGGGGGACTACTTGGGCTCGGTGGTGCCGTTATACTAACGCCACTATTAACAATTCTGCTTAACCTGCCAATACAGTACTCCGCCGGCATTAGTCTCGTGTCTGCAATATCCACGTCAATAATGGCTGGCTCCAGGTTCCTGAGGATGGGCTTACCAAACACTAAGGTTTTCATAGCATTATCCTCAGCAGGCACCACTGGAGCCATAATGGGGTCGTTGATGGCGTACCACATAATAAACTCGGGCTATAACTGGATCCTTTACCTAGTGTTTAGTGGTGTCATGTACATGGCAATGGCCCTCGTGGCAAGGCCCAAGCAACACGTGGTAACGGCATTACCAGTAGACGTAAGGGATTCCTACGTAGTCACCGGGTCCTACCTGGACCAGGCCCTGAAGGTCTATGTGAACTACGGAATACGAAGAAGCAACCTACTCAAGGCATGGGGAGTTATGCTCTTTGGAGGCGTGATATCGGGCCTCCTTGGGATCGGAGGCGGGCCAATAAACATGCTAGCCCTGTACTGGGCTGCCGAGATGCCGATAAAGGTTGCTTCAGCAACCAGCAACCTAATAGTCGGGGCCACGGCGGCAACCAGCGGAACACTTTACTGGTTCTTTGGTTATATACAGCCGTTCATGGCCATGGCATCAGTGATAGGCATAGTGATTGGCGCAAACATATCAACGCACATACTACCCAAGGCCAGGGGATCCACAATAAAGATACTACTGCTCTCAATATTCTCATACCTAGCATACAGAATGCTACTATCTGGATTGAAGAGGGGAGGGATCTTCGTATTGCCAACAGGCATTGAGTATGTAACGTCGTTCATGGTACTAATAATAACACTGGGAATACTATTTGCATTGCGTAAATACATTAATGATTAATATACGGTTAAGGTTTATTAATTTACGTTAAATAATTCCTTAATCCATGACATTAACGTTATCATCCATAATAGCGGAGCTACTGAAGGAGCTAGCTGGTGATAGGAATATCGAGGAATTCATAATCGATTTAATTACAGAGAAGCTTGATCCGCATCGTAGAATTGAGATTTACTTAAGCTTCATGAGGATTACTTAAAGTCAGCCGAAGAGATGCATACCAAGGGTAACCCAGCCCAGACCAGTGATAGGTATTGGGTGCCGTGGTGGCTTTGTTAAACGCCATTACTGAGGCAAGAGAATCTACAGTCATAGGGATTACTACGTAATAATTGAAAGACTGCATAAATAGATTAATGATAAATCGATCCTAACTAACTTCAGCATGGTCGAGAGACTTCATGCAAACTTCTACCACAACTTCATGACCAGGGAAGGCTTTGAAACGCATAGGGAGGCCGTGCTTGAATTGGTAAATAAAATGAGTAAAATTTCGAAGAACCCGAGTGAGACTTGATGAGCGTTTTTCATAGTTGCCGATAATGTGACGGCTCAATTCTTTAGCCATACTGGCAAGGTTTCATTACTAATCAGCAGCCAGAAACATCAACCACCCATCATTAATACACTGGTTGAGAGATAGATTGATTTACGTAACTTCACTTAATACACTGAACGCAGAACTGGCGGCCCCGGTGGGATTCGAACCCACGACCTACGGCTTAGAAGGCCGCCGCTCTATCCATGCTGAGCTACGGGGCCTTGGTATGATTAGTTACTTGGTTTTTTAGCTTTTCTCGTCTAGGCCCTTAGTACCCTTATTGCGAAGCTAAATGCCTTTTCCTCACCTGGTCTTATTATGGTTAGTCCCATGCCATTGTGATATGCATCCGGTGTTCCACTCATTGGTTCTATTGCTATGGCGTTAGGCACTCCCGTGAATATCTGAACGTAAGGCATGCCCTGCCTTATGATCTTGATCGCCGAATGTTGGGACTCCAGTGTTATGTCTCCATTAATTAGGAAGCAGTCATCAAATTCTCTCCTTCCCATGATGTTTAGGTTAAATGGTATTAATTTACCGGTTGGTATTTTATTAATTGTTTCACACATTAATGCTTTCCCCTGGGTATTTATCCTCCAGTCATTAGAGGCTATGAAGTATGGATGAGCACCAACTACCAAAGGCGCACCTCTGAGCCCCGTATTTTTAACAATGAACTCAACATCGAGTCCTCCTTCAACTAGTGCGTATTTGACCATTGATGTTAATTCCGTTGGGTAACCAGGGTGATTAAGAACATGCTTGAGCGATATACTGTTCTCACTGGTGGATGTTACGCTCCATTCCTCGTTTAAGACAAGACCATGAATTGCATGGCCCTCCTTATTCCTAGGTAGCGAATACTTTATTCCTTCAAACTCATACTCCCCATCCCTGACCCTATTCGCGAAGGGTATCATTATTGCTATGCCACTCCACGTTGGTCTGTCAGGATCGCCAGGTAGTATTATGTCCTTACCTGAGACCGACCACTCGAGTAAGTACGCGCCCCTATTGCATATGACAGCTCTAGAGACGTAACCGCCTACTTCGAGGCACCTCACGGTGTTATTTTATTATGGCTTGCTAATTTGTTTTTCGTACTCGGTCTGTGAAAAATACTTTTAAATTGATTATTTAATCAAGCCGTAATGAGCAAGGCAAAGGCCGTTAGTAAAGCTAGGATGGAACCAGTTACCCGAACAATACCCAGTATTCCGCTTGATGTGAGGGCCACGCAGTGGCTTGCTTTTCTGTCGGCCCTAGTGCCATTCACACTACTGGCCTACTACGTTAGGTTATACCCAGTGCTGATTTACGGCTGGTACATAAACGAGTTCGACCCATACATAAGGCTCTTCATGGCTGAACAAATGCTTAAGTACGGAACAATCAAGGGACTCCTCTGGTGGCTCCATAAGGGCTACGGCGCATTATTCACACACTTCTGGTACCCATGGGGAGCCAATTGGACAACCATATTGTCACCTGGTGTTTCCTGGCTCGGTGTACTCGCTTACAAGGTACTATCACACTTCGGCTTCGACCTACTACAATCAGTTATTCTACTCCCGGCAATAGCTAATGCTGCGGTTGTACCGGCAATGTTTTACCTTGGTTATAGGCTTGGTGGTAAGTATGTAGGTATATTGGCAGCCCTATGGTCTGTATTCACCACTATGTTCCTGCAGAGGGGCACGGCAGGTTGGTTTGCCGCGGA
This sequence comes from Vulcanisaeta souniana JCM 11219, assembly GCF_026000775.1. GTDB lineage: Archaea > Thermoproteota > Thermoprotei > Thermoproteales > Thermocladiaceae > Vulcanisaeta > Vulcanisaeta souniana. The sequence goes on from NZ_AP026830.1 coordinate 2,352,035, forward strand.
GCCCATATTCCAATTCATAGCCACCCTAGGCATTGCCTTCTATATCGAGTCCTTAGTGAGGAAGGACAATTACTGGATACTCTTTGCAATAATTTCGGCAATATTCAACGGAATAACGACTTGGGTGTGGGGTTCCTACGTATTCCTATGGAACTTCTACGGATTATTCACAATAATAGTATTACTTTACCTGCTCATTAGGATAGCCAGGAGGCAGAACCTGCCCTTCACCATTGACAAGCTTGTGATAACCTACGTACTCACTGACCTTGGGTTCTCAGCCTTCGTAGCAATAACACCAAGGTACGGCTTCCACACACTGATATCTGGAATGGGCGGCGTAGCCAATGCAGCCCTACTATTCTCAATAATAGCCTATGCACTAATTAAATTATATCCAAGGTATCCAAGGATCATGGTGCCCGTGGTCAGGTACTTCCTAGTCGCCATTGTTGTACTTGTTGCCGTAGTCATCGGATTAAGCTTCACTTCAATAGGTGGTAAGTTCCTTGGCGCCATAGCGCCACTTGCCAGGAGCGCCATCGTACAGAGCGTTGCTGAGCATTCTCCATCAACGCTCCAGCAGAGTATGTACAATGTCTCAATAACGATACCATTCGTAATATACACAATACTCCTTTCCATAATGTCACTCTCACTACCAGCAGTACTAATTGGCCTTGGGTCCTTGGCGGCTGCGTACTTCGCGTCATCCGAGGTTTGGCTATTCATGCTCCTTGGGTTATTCTGGGTACCTGCTGCAGCATACGGTTTCGTAAAACTCACAGAACTTGTATTGAATAGGCGCGCATTGATTGGTATTTCCCTAGCGGCCCTATTTAGTGTCATACTCGCCATAGCCCTCGTGATTAACATACAACCCGCGCTATCAATGTCCATAATGCCTCAACAAATAGTTAGTACGGTATCACCGCCGTATCCAACGCCCGACTGGCTTGATGCACTTCAATGGCTATCCTATAACACGCCGCCCAACGCCACCGTACTCTCATGGTGGGATTACGGTTATTGGATCTCGATCATAGGGAACAGGACAAGCCTAGCCGATAACTCAACAGTAAACAGCACGCAAATAGCGCTAATAGGTAGGTTCTTCATGTCTAACCCATACAACTACACGGGTGTCCTGGAGGATCTGAATAAACTTCATGACCCACAGTACATACTAATATTCGAGCCATACTACATATATGGACCTGTGAATGCTACGAATACGGGTTTAGGATCAAGCTCGATGTGCATCCTCATACCTGAGTACCCAGCAGGCGGTGACTTTGCAAAGAGTTATTGGATGGCTAGTATAGCCGGTTACTCAAGTAGCTACATAGGAAACACATTCATAGAACCCGTGAAGCTAGGCTCATCATATATTTACTTACCTTATTCCAACATAACAGTAGTCAACAACACATTGGAAGGCTATTCCGCAGCGTATAATGTCACCTTGTATGACTTAATGTTTAACTCCGAAGTATCCAGCGCATCATATTCGGTATGGCTGACATGTACAATGAATGGTATACCAACGTATTGGATATTTGAAAGCATACCAACGGTGATCCCAACAACCAGTGGTTCATCATATACTATAAAACTTATGTATCAAAGCATACTGTCTAACTATGCCGGCATACCGTCGCCACTCCTTTCCTCACCACCACCCTGGGCTCAATTAGTCTATGTCTCTAGACCATATGGTTGGGTGATAATATATAAGGTAAACTATGCATTATTGGAGGCATTGGCGCATAACCAAACGCTTTCGACTCCCTAAAATCACTGACTATTGCTTACTTGAATGCCCTGAAATTAATGCATCCATTATATCCCGGCTTAGTTTAATCCTCCCGCTCATTACCTTCATTAACAGCCTTTGCCTACCATACCTATCCTCAGGCGAGTACTTAGGTGGGTGCGGCACCTCGAGCTCGCCGCCACAGTATGGGCACTTGTCCTTCCTCATTGTGTACCTACCGCAGTTCCTACATCTCCTCAGTATTGAGTCCATAATAGTTCACCTACGTTACTCGCCTACCCTAGTAAAACTGGCCTCGCCGCCCCTCTTCTTTATTTCTGTACTTACTAGGTTAACCACATCCTTTAGTATTTGCTCTAGTTTCTTTGGGTCCTTACCAACAATATCCACCCTATACCTAGGTGGACCTATTGTGTATATCCTAATGCCGTCGGCGCCCTCCTTCTTTGCCAGATCCATTGCCTTTAAAAGCACGTCCCTAACGTGCTTAACACCATCAGGCTTTATGCTTATCATCCTAATGATACCCGAGATCTCCACAGGCTCTGCCTCAATCCTCTCCTTGGCAACCTCCACAATTGCATTAATAACATTATCACTAAGCCCCAGCTTCCTTAGGTCGTCAGGTCCATACTTAACCACATTCTCAAAAATCGATAGGAAATCACCATAATAATCCTCAAGTTTCCATCCAAATTCCCGAAGGGCCGTTTCGAGTGGTATGTTCAACTTCTTTGCAACAAGTTCGAGGAGCTTAACACCCCTAAGCGTTCTCTTCCATCTGGTCAGCTTCTCCTTCTTCTCCTCCTCCCTAACCTTCCTGAGTGAAACATCAACTAGTCTCCTCCTGGCATCAACCCTAATAACCCTAAATACAGTCTTCTGCCCGGGCCTTAGGTAGTCCTTAATCTCGTGAAACCACGACTGAACAACCTCATTAATTGGCGCGTAGGCCTCCATGCCTCCATACTCATCGAGCAGTACATACACGCCGTGCTCCAGTATTCTATATACCGTGCCAACTACGAGCTCACCTATGTCAGGTAATTCCTTCCTGGCTATCCTAACCGTTAATACATTCCTCTTGATATCATCTACCCTCTCCTCTCTCTTACTCATCAATCATTGGCAAGACAGGGTGAATTTAATACTTTTTCGTTTTATTCGTATGTGGTGACCACGGTGGCGCCAACTATCCTACCCCTGCCACCCGTTGGTTCTATGAGAACATTACCGCAGACCAGGCACCTAACTGCCATGGCTGGTCTATCGAAGACCACCTGCTCATTACCACAGTTGTTGCACCTAACCCTTAGGAACCTTGACCTCGGCCTTGGAACAAGTATTGAACGCCAGTTAGTGGGCATACTCACCACCTCACTTTGTCTCAGCCAATTCAACCTTCTTTAATCTACCAAGTTTCCTAAGAACCACATAACCACACTGCCTGCACTGAAGCTTAACAACAACCTTCTTGGTGGTCTTGGAAAACCTCTTCTGCTTTGGTTTCCTGCTTGATCCATAGCCCTTAAGCTTCCTTAAGTACCTCCTCTGTCCCTCGGATAGGTTCCTCCTCTTTCCATGGCTGTATATCGTTACTGAGTGATCCGTGTACGTATTGCACTTTGGGCAATAAACCCTCACAACCTTGGGAAACTTCACGAAGTATCCTCGGGATAAAGCCCCTTTTATATTTTCTCCTTCATTAATTAACGTACAATATCAATTATACCCCTACGTTGCAACTCCCCAGCATCACTCCTGGGTATTGCCGCCACGTCAAACTGGGAAAAGGGACCAAGGGCCACTAGGCGAACACTATACAGCACGGGAAATCCCTTCCTGAATGATACAATTGCTAATTCCCGGGCTTCACCCTTGGGCGTCTCAAGAACCCTCAATTCAAGTAGTGGCATGAAGAACCTCCTCTCTTCCACAAACAATGACCCCTCGGGAATCTCCCTACCCAACTCATAACTCTTCATCAGCTTCTCAATCCTCCTCCTAATGAGCGCCGCTAGGGTTTCCCTGATCATGGCCCTCGTGGATTCAACTAACTCCTTATCAAGTACGTTACCCCCAACTGATAACCTATTGTTTAACTCCTGGATTATCTGGGCGTATGACTCGTAGGGTGGTTTTTGAAGCTCCTCGGTACTTACCTCAAGCTTTACGAAATCCACCAACCTCTTAAGCGCATCATTAATCAACCAACTCACCCCAACCATTAATCACTAGGTACAGACCAATGTATGTGGGCACCTTAATAATACTACCCTCATCACCATTAATCTCCTCGCCAAGAACCCTCCTAACGGGTACCTTCCTAGCAAGCCTAATAGTTAGTGAACCCTTCCTGAACTGCACAGCCTTATCTATAATGAACTCGACACCGCGCTCCAGCTCACTGGGACTTATCCTAATGACTTTAAGACCTGTCTTGCCATGTAGCGAGTTGGGCATTCTAATGAGCCTGTGGATGTCCATGGTAACCACCTCGTCAATATGAACAGAGAGGCGTTCACTAATCATGGCATTGAGAGAACTTAACTTCCGAACTAGGTACTTACCCACTCTCTTCCTTCCGCTAAGCTCATTCAGAAGCTCTGGATCTACTTCGTGAATAACCGAAGCCAATCTGCCACCGATACCCCTCAATCTGGCGTCAATAAGGCTTGCATTACCCCTGATCAAGTGCTCAATATCAAAGCCACGAAGCAGTAGGTAATCAACGATCTCCCTCCTCTCCTCATCAGTCAAGCCCCTAACATCGGGTAACTCAATATGTACATGGTAACCCCTATGCCCACTGAAGAAAATTTTAATTGATGAGTCAGAAAAACCAAAGTCCTCAATGAGAAAATCAAGGAGTTTACCAACCTCCTCTGCTGCGTCACCTAGGCACTCAAGAGTCATTAGCTCAACGCCCTGGCAATTAGGCGTTGGTAAGTGATCACCATCGATATCAAAGACCAGGTCAGCGCCCAACCAATCCTTGGCATCCATGTCCTGATTAGTGGGATTCCCATAAAGGGCAGCCGAGTAGTAAATGTGGGATGGTACATTGTTTATTATGTACCGTCTCAACTCATCACTGCCCCTAAAACCAATATGCCTAATCATGCCCTCCTTATCTAGGAATTGAAAACCAAACTCCCTCCTCTCTAAATCGCTGACCTCCGACAGGTCAATACCCCTATAATAATTCCTAAATAAAACCCTCACCAATTCAATAAAGCCAGGCATGCCCATTGCCTCATACCGGTAATCATTAAAATTGTTTTTACCACCTAATAACCATATTGTTTTTAGTATTACTCAATCATTGGCGCTATGTAGTATGTTAACTTACCACCCATGGGTATCTCAAACGTTAATGCAATGGGCTTCTGTGTGGCAAACTCCACGGTAACTATATCACTAATCCTGTAGGCCCTTGAAATAGTATCAACCAGGTAATCAAGGCTGTACTTGGCGGTGGCTGGTTCCTTTAGGTCATACTCGAACATTACCTCGCCCTCCCTCTCAAACTTAACCTCAACATCACCCTTATCACTACTCGCCGATACATATAGACCATCATCCTTTGCATCAAACTTAACAGCATCGGCAATAACATCAGCATCCTTTAGAGCCTCATTCAATGAGTCACTGGATATCTTAGCCAATACCGTATACACCACCTTTGGTGTTGGCAGTTCCTCGGCACCAATATCAATGAGCGGTAGCGTCATCGTCCTTGAGGCCTTGCCAACAAGCCTAACCCTAAGCTTGCCTTCACTCACCTCCATACTTAATTTATCACCCTTCCTAATCCTCCTCAGTAACTTCTTGAAGTCATCAAAGTTAACTCCAATCTTAACTTCCTCATTGAGACCTTCTGGAAATTCCTCAAAGGCCTCCCTGGGTATCAATAAGTCGATCATAGCCGTCCTTGATGGATCTAAAGCCCTCAACTTAAGTCCGTCACTAGCTAACGTAAAGTTCGCCTCCTCAATCAACGCAGACACAGCATCTATTATCTGCAAGAACTCCCTGGCGTCTGGATACGTTATCTTAACCTCAGACATCGCATTACTCAACCGCCGCCTAAATATAAACTCTACATCCTTAACAGAAACAATATTATCTCTAGCCACGCCTTACTCGTACTCACGCCATACGTGGCCACATTTCGTGCACTTGTAAAACCTGGTTGGCGGTTCATCCGCAGCCCTGGTCTGCTGAACCCAGAAATAGGCCTCATCATTACCGCACTTTGGGCAAGTCTTCCTAACCTTCGGCAGCGCCTCCTCACCAGTCTTTGCCAGCACTATTGGCTTATCATCCTTCTTACTCAACGTCGTCTTCTCAACAAGCTTGGCATTACCAGAATCAACCTCCTCAGTATAGCCACACTTCGGACACCTCCAAAACGCCCTCCCACCCTCCTTTGCTAAAACCATCATACTCCTGCATCTTGGGCAGAACTTAATGGCCATTGCCCAAACCCGCAAAGCAACCTATTTATTAAGCCTTCTGGCTATTAGGTAATGACAGACCTCTTCCTTGTTCTTGGGGTTGGTTCGTTGTCTTCATCTTAATTGTCAGTGGTCTTTGGTTATTTTACCCGTCTGGCGGTGGGTCATTGGCCAAGGCCTCCGGCCCATTACCCCCTTGACCTAGGCCCCACCTGGGTAATCCACCCCCACTTAAGTACACAACATACCCAGCAAACCCACATACCACAAAACCCCAAAGACAAAAATCAATCCAAGAGCAAGGCTTGTCATACCTCGTGGTCACGGCTAGCCATATCCAGCAAATGCTTATTAACCCTAATTACCCCGCGTAATTGATCAGCCTTGGTCAGTGTTAGGGACGTACCAGCGGACCTACTAATTAGGGAGTTAGCCAAGTACCTAAAGGAAAACGTGCCTCAGGTAAAGCCGCCGGACTGGGCGTTATTTGTTAAGACAGGCCCGAATAAGGACAGAGTACCAATGCAGGATGATTGGTGGTACATAAGGGCAGCGGCAATACTGAGGAAGGTCTACTTGAACGGTCCAGTGGGACTTGGCAGCCTAAGAATGGCCTTTAGCTACAGGGCTAAGATAGGCACTGGCGCAAGGAGCGAGAGGACCAGGAAGGCCGGTGGCGCTATAATTAGGAACATACTGCATCAACTGGAGACCGCAGGCCTTGTTACAAAAGTGAAGACTGGCAGGGTGGTAACACCACAGGGTAAGTCATTACTTGACAAAATAGCGGCCAACATATTTAAGGAATTAACCAAGAAAAGCCCAGAATTAACCAAGTACTTAACGCCAAAGACGGCCACGGAATAACCCACATTCACATCATAAGAAATTGGGATTTAAGGTTAATAAATAGGTATGCTGGTTCTGCCATGTTATGTCCATTGATGAAAACTACGATGAGGGAAACGAAGGGCAAGAGACCGGACAAGACGACCTAGAGGCAATTAGACAGAGGAAACTCCAGGAGCTCCAAAGACAGGCAGAGGAGGAAAGAAGAAGGCAGGAACTAGCTGCACAGAGAAGAGCTGCCCTCAGGGCGATACTGACGCCAGAAGCTCGTGAAAGACTTGATAACCTAAGGGTTGTTAAGCCCGAGCTCGTTGATGCCCTTGAGCAACAATTAATAGCCCTAGCCCAGTCAGGGAGGGTCAAGGTGCCCATCACCGATGAAGACCTCAAGAAGATACTGGAAACAATTTATAAACAGACCCATAGGGAGTTCAGGATAAGGTATAGGTGAGGGTCATGGCTAGGAATAAACCACTGGGCAGGAAACTAAGGCTTGCGGCAGCTGGTAAGTCAAATAGGGCACCGCCGATTTGGGTAACCGCAAAGACCGATAGGAGAGTTCTAACAAACCCAGCCAGGAGACTCTGGAGAAGGACAAAACTTAAGGTATAAGGGTTTTTGGGTTAGTGTCTTCAATGTTTCGTGAAATTCTCAGAAATAAATTCGTAATTAGTGCATACATAATTGGTGTCATAACAATCATACTCGCCATATACATAATACTAAACCCTTTCAAAGTCAATTACTACTATAGCGGGCCCGCCATAAACAATTCATTCACAATAAATCCATCAAGCATAGTATTCATCATATTGAAAACGAATAATAGTAACCTCAATACAAACATAACAATAATCAAATGGATACCCGAGACCAACATATCAATAACACTATACTACGCCATAAGCCTAGGCCCCTACCAATCAAGGGAAATCAACTTCACAACCATCACAACACTTAACGTAGCATCAACAGGGCAGGGACGAATTACGATATTTGGCATTTATAGGCCAGAGGTTATTAATGTATTAACAATTATTCTCACAATACTATTTATATTAATAATAGCATTATTAATAATTGGATTTATTAAATCAATAATTAATATACGCGGAAAAATTTAAAAACTTAAACCGAAAAAGCAAGGTATGCCTACGCAAAGGAAAACAATAAATCACGTACTACTACTCATGACAATAGCTACAGTAACCGCACTGCTAGTAATGGGTTTCGTCGCCAGCGCACAACAAACAACACCATCCACAATTAACCTATACGAGGTCACACCAACTGAGGCCGTCCAATACTTTACCTCAGGCAGAATCGACATCTACCTAAACCCATTCGCCTTACCAACCAATGTCCTAACACAACTGAGTTCTACGTCTGGTATTCAAATGGTCAGCCCATCAATAACCTCCGCCTTTGACTTACTCTTCAACCCAGCGCCAAGCAATACAACCTTTAACCCCTTTGCCTACTGGCAATTCAGGTATTTGATGAATTACATAGCCGATAGACACGGTATTATAACACAGTTATTCTCCGGCTATGCAACACCAATATATAATTGGCCTGGTCCATACGCAATAAACAGCCAACTCCTAGTCCAATCAATGATTATTCAAGCAAACATACACTATGACCCAACCTATGCCAACCAATCAATCTTCGCCCTCTTCCAAGCAATAAACACAACGCCGAACTTCGACGGCATGTATAACCCGTGGGTAGGCAGAATACTATACATTAACCATCAGTGGTACTACATACCGCTCAACAGCACGACTCCTAAACCTGTCACAATAATATTCTTCATTAGGAATGATGATCCATATAGATATGCCATTGGGCAGTTCTTCATGTCGGAACTCCAGAGCATTGGCTTCACTGTTAAGCCAATATACGGCGACCTATCCGAAGCATTAACAATAGTCTACGGCTCAAACCCAACACAATTAGAATGGCAAATATATACTGAAGCCTGGACAATAACTCCGGAGACCTGGGATACCCTAGCTGGTGCGGCGTTCTGTGCATCATGGTATGGTTATATGCCTGGTTGGGGCGTTCCAGGCTTCTGGCAGTACACCAATTCAACTATTGATAAATTAAGTAGGTGGGTCACAGAAAGCAACTTCACGTCAGCGCAACAGTTTGATAGCTACTCAGAAACCGCTTTATATGATTGCTTCCAGCAGGCGGTTAGGGTATGGCTGGTGGCTGCGATATATCCATACCCGATACAGAACCTGACAAACTACATGCCAAGTATATTTGGTCTCGAGTGGCCTCTAGGCATAAAGTTCGCGTACTCAACAACACACCCCAACACACTCAATGTAGGTATGTTCCATGTAAGCGAATTCCCATGGAACACCTTCGGGTGGTACATTGAACTAGATACTTACTCCTCTGATGTTATTCAGGAGTTCACGAGCGACCCATTCTACTACTACAACCCATTAACTACTGAGCCAATGCCCTATAGGGGTGCTTGGAATGCGATAATTAGCCCGAATGGTTCAGCAATATACCCGGTGCCGCCCAATGCAGTGATTTGGAATGCAACAGCTGAGAAGTGGCAGGATGTTGGGCCTGGTCAGTATGCCAGGTCGGTTGTTTACCTGTATTTCAATGGTACTTGGCTTGGTCAGTACTGGCAGGATGGCCAACCAATAAGCATGGCCGACGTAATCTTTACCTACTACACGTGGTTTGACCTAGCAGCCACAACAACTACTGGCGCGCCAGACCTAGGCCCTAACCAGGGCACTGCAAGCGACATTGGTAGCGCATTGGCACCAGGCGTGAGTACTATAGTTGGTATTCAGTTCTTCCCGAACGGTACAGTCGTTGTTTACGGTAACTACTGGTTCCCCGACCCTAACTTCGTAGCCGCTTATTATGCTCCAGGTTTTCCAACATTCACCACCCCGTGGGTTGACCAAGCCATTGAGTTTTATGCCTATCAGCAGGGTAAGTACGCCTTTGATGAACCTGAGGCTCAGTCACTGAGTATATCAACAGGAGACTTTAGATCGCCGCAGTTTAATCAGTACGTGGCAGGTGTGCTGCAGAACTGGATTAAGATTGGGTATATTTGGGATAATGGTTCATGGGCTATAATAAATGGCCAGAACTTCCTTGGCTCTAATGCTACCGCAACGGCTATTCAGGACTATGAGGATGCGCTGAGCTTTTACAATACCTATGGTAACTTCTGGATTAGTAACGGTCCATACATACTCAAGAGCATAACTACAGTAACGCCACAGTCGGCTGTACTCGTCAGCTGGAGCGGTTACCCGTATAACTACACATACTGGTTCAATCAGATATTCACTAGGTCGGGTATTACATCAGTGCCCTCGAACCTAGTTACAAGCGTAACCTCTGTATCTCCATCATCAATAACAGCCAATACCACAGTAACGTTAACAGTGAGCGTAAGTGCTTTCGGAAACCCAGAGGCCTATGTATACCTAATTAACCCGGCGAATGGGCAGATACTTTATGAAACACTTGCCTCATCAACAACACCAGGTACATTAACAATAACAATACCGAGCAATGTAACGGCTACATTAACGCCTGGAAGTTATGAACTAGAACTATTTACATTCACTAACCTTGTAAAGGCACCCGTGCAATACGTAACCTCACTAACAGTAGCGCCACCGCCAACAACGACCACTACGACTACGACCAAAACTACTGCAACAAGCTCAGCGCTATTAATAGCCGTGATAGTGATAATAGTTGTAATTATAATAATAATCGGTGTATGGCTGGCTACTAGAAGGAGGAAGTGATTAATTTTGTCAAATGATCTTCGTTGTTAAAAATCACAATTTCTTAATTTTTATATTTATTCTAGATTGGTCTACATAATGTTAGTAAGGCTTAAATAGTGTAGTGGGTTCTTCAATGTCGATGGGTCTTGCAAGGACGCTTGCAGTTAGAGCTGCAACACTAGTTGTCTTGCTATTCATAGTACTCTTCGTAATCTCCTTTGCCTTAGCCGGACCTGCGTCAAAGATACTTAAGGATGAAATAATGATGGAGGCGAAATCCATAGTGATGAACTTAATGTTGCATGGACACTATAACTCAACCCAGGTTCAGCAGATAGAGAACCAAATAATAACTGAGCTGGAGAATGCATATGGCCTTAATAAACCGCCAGTGATAAGGACGCTTTATATAATGTATAATATGGTAATGTTTAATTGGGGTTACTCATACTTTCCGAGTGAGTATGGTAATATTGGTGGCGGTAAGGTAGTTGATATAGTACTGTCGGCCTTGCCCGGTACAATACTACTTGATACCTTTGGTATATTACTTAGTGCATTTATAGGCATAGAGATAGGACTTAGGTCGGCCCTTAAGTATGGCTCTAGGTCTGATAAGGCTGTTATGTACTACGCTGCGTTGGCCAATGGTATACCGCAGTGGTGGTTGGGTATTGTCATGCTATTGATATTCTCATTTTACCTAGCTCAAATACATTCGCCGATTTACTTCCCGACAGGTGGTATAATTAGTCCCAGATACTATGAAACATGGTTGTTGGATCCGGTAAAGGTGTTCATGATTCCGCAGGCTGTTCTTGACCTGCTATGGCATTTTGCGCTACCGCTCATAACAGTGTTGTTGATTAATGTTGGTGGTTGGGCGTACTTCGCGAGGACGGTTGTGCTTAATATTTCCCAGGAGGATTTCGTAAATTTCGCAAAGATTAAGGGATTACCCGAGAGTCAAATTGTGAATAGGTATATACTTAGGCCGGCTGCTCCGTCAATATTGACGAGTATCTTCATAACTATACCGTTCATAATATTTGGTGGCTTCCTGGTCACCGAAATGGTGTTTCATTGGTGGGGTCTTGGTTATGTGTATAACATAGCAATTGTTGGGTCTCCAGTGCCTGATTTACCGGTTGTTGTTGCGCTGACTTATGCGTCAACATTGCTTTATATTGTGATAATATTTATTATGGAAATAGTCTACATAATGCTCGATCCAAGACTCAGGGAGTGAGATGATGAGCATGGCGAAGAATAGGCGGGAGTTTAGGATCCTTGGAATGACACCAAGTGAGATTAGTGGGGAGTTCTTTTCATCAAGTACTGGTAAGGTTGCGGCTGTATTATTCATAATACTAATTGCAGTATCGATATATGCATTGATTGTTTTACCGCCAAACTTCGCAAATGTATGGAATAACCCAAAGTACTGGCAGTTAAATCCTCAGTATGCGCCGCCTGCCTGGATTGACTCGATAATAGGCCCCGTGTTCTCGCCACAGGTATACGTTAATAATTATGCATACGGTATACAACAAAGCAATGGAATTACCTATGTCACCGTATCCTTCACTGCTAATTATGAGTATAATAAGCCCTGGAGTGAGATATTTATCGTTGTAAATAACCCAGCCATATATAGCATGGAGCAGCCTCCTGTGGTTTCAATAACCGTATACAGGCCAGATGGGAGCGAAATGACACTGGGCCCAGTGCCTATTAGTAACAGGGTAATAGTCCTTGGTGTGTCTCCTGAAGTCGTAAGTCAAGTAAACCTATTCTACGCCGAGAAGTACCATATCACTAGCGTAGTGCCTGCCGGGTCCTCTGCCATACCGTACATATTTTACACGTATGATGATGGAAAGCCGGCACCGTTGAAGGGAACATACAAATTCTACCTCGTTTTTTATGTATTTTCGCAAAATTCATCAGTAATTAATAATAATGACCTAAGGATTGTGCTTCAGGGTCAGGCATATGGTTTAATGGGTACTGATAATATGGGCCATGACCTATGGCTCGGGCTTTTGGCTGGTTTCCCAATAGACCTGGCGGTAGGGCTGCTTTCTGCATTGATCATTGTTATTATTGCCATAATAATTGGTATAATTGCCGGCTTTTATGGTGGGTTAGTTGATGAGTCTCTGATGAGGCTTACGGACTTCGTAATACTGCTGCCGGCATTCCCGTTATTAATAGTGTTCTCCGTTCTCTTCCAATGGAGTATTTGGGACGCTGTGATATTCCTGGCCATTGTGTCCTGGGGTGCCTCAGCTAGGATTATTAGGGCTATGATTATGCAGATAAGGAGTGCGCAGTACATAGAATCAGCGGTAATAGCTGGTGCGAGTAGGATGTGGATACTTAGGAATCACATAATGCCTCAGATAATTCCGTACGTGCTTTATTTACTGGTCACTAATGTGCCAGGTGCAATACTTACTTTGGCCTCCATAAACTTCCTCGGCCTTGCAGGTTCTGAGTACCCGACATGGGGCATGCTCCTCTATTATGCTGATGAGTTTGGTGCGTTAACATCTGGTTATTGGTGGTGGGTTATACCACCTGGACTGCTTGTGGCCTTCGTTGCGGTAGTCTTTATATTAACTGCAATGGCCTCAGAGCCAGTGGTTAATCCAAGGCTTAGGTATGGGTGATGGGGATGACGTTACTCGAGGTTAGAAATGCAAGGCTTTACTACGCAACCACGAAGGGAGTAGTAAAGGCTGTTGATGGTATATCCTTTGAATTGAATGAGGGGGAGACACTGGCTGTGGTTGGTGAGTCGGGTAGTGGGAAGACGACATTGGGTAAATTACTTACAAGGGTTTGGGAGAGGAACGTCTCTGTTGTTGATGGTGAGATTTACCTGGAGGGTAAGGAGATCCTTCACATACCTGAGGAGGAGTTTAGGAGGGAGATTAGGTGGAGGAAGATCGCTATGGTGCCCCAGGCATCAATGAATGCTCTGAATCCCGTGATCAGAATTGGTGATCAAATGATTGAACCATTGCTACTGCAGGGAACCAGTAGGGATGAGGCGCTTAAGATGGCGATGGATGCCCTGGAGTCTGTAGGCTTACCCAGGGATCTTGTAAATAGGTATCCGCATCAACTTAGTGGTGGTATGAAGCAGAGGGTTATAATTGCTATGTCAATAATGGCTCATCCAAAGGTCGTAATTCTTGATGAACCAACGTCAGCTCTTGATGTGATAACGCAGGCAAATATAATGAACCTTTTGAAGAAGCTTAAATGGGAGTTTAGGTTATCATATATATTTGTTACTCATGACCTCTCATTGGCAAGCGAACTCGCGGATTCCGTGGCAATAATGTATGCAGGTAAGCTCGTGGAGATAGGCGGCGCCGAGGACATCTATGGAAACCCAAGTCACCCATATACCCAGGGCTTAATATCCAGCGTGCCAACCCTAAGAGTTGATAAGAATCTCTCCTTCATAGCTGGTGAGGTGCCAAGTCTAATCAATCCGCCAGCAGGTTGTAGATTCCACCCAAGATGCCCGTTCTATAGGGATAGGGATTATCTTAAGGGTCTTTGTGATGCCAAGGAGCCGCCAATGATTGAACTTGAGGGCAAGGCCAGTAGGAAGCATTTAGTGGCTTGTTGGTTATATAAATAGTATAAAAGTAAATAAGATATTGATGTAAATATAGGTTAGATTTTTAAACCATAATTGTAGTGATGAGGTGCTATATGCCAGAGACCTTTGATGATACTCCGTGGGTTAGGAAGGATAGCTTGGTCATTGCGCATAGATTAAGGACGTACTACACAATAAAGCCTGGTCTCTTCGCTAAACCCAGGTATGTCAAAGCCGTTGATGATATTAGCCTAAGCATTGATAGGGGTATTACATTGGCCGTTATTGGTGAGTCGGGTAGTGGGAAGACGACACTAGGTAGGACACTAATTAGGCTCCTTGAACCTATTTCAGGTGAGATATACTTTGATGGGCATGACATAACTCATATGAAGGAAGAGGAATTGAAGAAGATAGGCTTCAGAAGAAGAGTTAGTATGGTATTCCAAGACCCATACTCAAGCCTTAACCCGTTCCACAGCATACATTTCATACTTGAGGA
The DNA here is from genome assembly GCF_026000775.1 of Vulcanisaeta souniana JCM 11219. Classification (GTDB taxonomy): domain Archaea; phylum Thermoproteota; class Thermoprotei; order Thermoproteales; family Thermocladiaceae; genus Vulcanisaeta; species Vulcanisaeta souniana. The sequence continues at coordinate 2,367,042 of NZ_AP026830.1, forward strand.
GCCGCTTATGGTGCAGGGAATATCTGCGGAGGAGAGGGAGGAGAGAATATTCAAGGCGCTTGAGGAGGTTAAGTTAACTCCACCTGAGGACTTCATAAATAAGTATCCGCATATGCTCAGTGGTGGGCAAAGGCAGAGAATTGCCGTTGCAAGGGCGATAATAACGAATCCGGACTTCATAGTTGCAGATGAGCCCGTCTCAATGCTTGATGCATCGATAAGGGTTGAGATACTGACAATCCTAAAGGATATACAACAGAGGCATAAGATGGCCTTTATGTACATAACACACGACATATCTACGGCTAAGTACTTCAGCGACTATATACTGATAATGTATGCGGGGCAATTCGCTGAATATGGACCGTTTAGGGACGTGGTCAAGAACCCACTTCATCCATACGCCCAATCGCTCGTTGAGGCAATACCGGATCCGGACCCGAGCAATAGGTTGAGGGAGAGGAAGGTGGCTCCTGGTGAACCGCCGAACCTAGCTAATCCACCGTCTGGTTGCAGGTTCCACCCAAGATGCCCATATGCAATGGATATATGCAAAAAGCAGGAACCACCGGTTATAGAGGCAAGACCTGGTGTATTTGTTAAGTGTTGGTTATACGTTAAGAAATAATTAACGCGGAACTAAGGCTTTTAATGGGGGTTATTATTACTGACATAAATGTCGATTTCCAGTGATATCCTTAAGGCCGTAATGAGGAACTACCCAACTGGCGTCACGATAGTGACCACGGTGCATAATAATGAGTACTATGGGTTAACGGTTAACTCATTCACATCACTATCACTGGATCCACCGCTTGTGTTAGTTGCCATTGATAGGAGGCTAGCAAGTCATGAGGCCATTGATAAGTCAAATGTTTATGCCGTGAACATATTATCAGATGACCTAAAGGAGTTAGCTGTGAGGTTTGCAACGGCGCCTAGGGAGGATAGGTTTAAGGGATTGAAAATAAGAACCGCAAAGACTGGCTCGCCAATAATTGATGGCTCAATAGCCTACCTGGACTGTAGGGTTACTGCAAAGTACCCAGGCGGTGATCACACAATATTCATTGGTGAAGTCGTCGATACTCAAGTAATGAACAACAAACTACCATTAATATACTACAATAGAGGCTACTACACCATTAAGCAAGCCACACCATTACCATAACCCTGGTCGCATATCGCTCCATGCCATAATGGGCAGCCTCGGTATGCCGTAGTAAAAACCATTTAAATAGCCACAGCACTGTATTGGTACAGTGATGATGGGTATCAAAACTGAGCTGTGAGGATCTCACGACGAGCTGATCACGCTTGCTCCTCGAAATCACTAAATACGTAGGGCATTGATGATGCTATGGCAAGGGCCTTCCTCATTGTACCAGTTGCCTTAACCGTGATAACCGCGGTTTCACTCTCCCTGCCTGCCATCACTATGGCGGACCTTAGGTAACTAAGCAAGTCGGTGGGCACTTGAATTACTAGTCTACCCTTACCCACATACTTAGCGATGATCCTTAATTCCACGCCAATTGCCTCCTTGCCGGCAAGTAGCCTAAACCAATTATTTAACTCGGGAATAAGCCTATCCAAGTGTTCCCTTGGATAAACATCCACAATAACATACCTCATATGCAGATACCCCTCCTGTACATGGCATCAACCAACAATTCATACGGCTCATCACTGAACATGCCACTCACGTCAATACCAGTCAATACCTCCATTAACTCCACCACATCTCTTGGATTCCTAACATCTGACACCTTACTTATGCCCTGAGATAATACGATTCTGAGCCCATCAATTGTTGAGTAATCACTAATCACATCCCTTAAGAAGGCAAGTCCCCTCTCGCCGTAACTCACGATTGGGGTGATGACTATTTCCAGCGCCTTGCCTTCCTCAGCCATGACCCTGGCCTGGGCCTTAGACGGCAAAAGCCTTTTATTAATTGTATTAATTGTTACTACATCAATCCTATCATCACTAATCAACTTGTTGAGAACGAACCTACTCCAGGGGATCACGGACACCAGGTCAAAGTTTTTGTACATTTTAATTTTCCAGGCACTGCCCTGGGTAATAACCAGCTTCCTAAGCACGGGAAACTCATCAATATCATTACCACCACCGGTTACTATTGCCGCCATACCATAACCAAGCATCACTAATAGCTTAATCAATTTCTTATCCACAGAACCCAGGTGTAATTCTACGTACATCGCATGCCATGATTAACTACAGACTCCATTAATAAATTGTACAGCATCATTATCCCTAACCTTAACTCTAATTCTAATCACATCATCGCCATCGCTCAGCATAATACGTCCATTCACGAATCCCTGCTTATCCAACCTAATGAATATGTTTCCTGAGGTGTCTACCCTGCGATCAATTGTCTTTAGTAGATAGTCCCTATTCACTAGGGATGAACATATTGCCCTTAGTACAGTAATTACTAATTCCTCATCCTTAATAGACGAGAACACTCTATATATTGGGTTACCATAATGACCAACCAATACCTCAATAATTATTGGTGCATTACCTGTTAGCAACCTCGCCAGGGCATTAGTAACCTTATCTAGATCCTCCGTAGCATGTAGAATAACCTCAACATCTAATTGAAGAGTATTAGTGACCATAAGTTATACTTACCGTGACTGAGTTGACTGTGATTGATCAGCGCCCTTTCTCCTTAATCTCTCAATTAATTTTCTTTGCCTCTCCCTTAGTCTCCTTCTCCTGCGTCCCTCATCATCCTCCTTCCCAACCAGCCATGTAAAGCTTGGATCCTTCCTTATGGCCGGGTGACTTGGATCTACCAGTATAACCTCGTACCATGCATAGGCACCATCCTCACCGACCCAGTATGAACCGAGGACTTCCATGTTTGGGTACTTCCTGGCAGCCCTCTCCTCGGCAATTAACTGAAGACCCTTATCTGTGGTTATTCCATAAACACCCATCCTCTTAGGTCTCCTTCCACTATTCGGCCTTCTCCTGTTAAATGGACCCCTCCTGAGCCTGACCCTAACAACTATTATTCCCTGCTTAGCCTTATAGCCATACTGCCTAGCCTTATTAATCCTAGTGGGCTTTTCAATCCTAACAATGGATGGCTCCCTACGCCACTCTATCAACCTCTGCTTCATTACCACATCCCAAACCCAGCTATCCTTAGCCCCAGCCCAAGCCTCAGCCAAATAGTGGTAAAGCCCCTTCGCCATCAAGACCAGGTTGTGTGTGGGTATTAAAAACATTATGCTAACCAAGCACGTTCTCGCAGGGTATCCTCAAATCAAGGGCTAAATCCCTCAGGGCATCACCCTCAATACCACTCTCCTTAAGTGACATCTCTCTAAGCGCCACTGAGAGCAATACCGCAGCATCCATATTCTGATATGCATTGACCAGCCTCATTAACTCATTAAACAAGTCCCTCAACTTCACTATTAAGTAACCACCAAATAGCACGTATTCGTTGCTCATGCCGTATAACTCACCTATTAATTGCCTACCCCTATCCGTGACCCTGACCATTAACCTATTGTTTATCGTTCTTAACTCGATCAATCCCTCACTAACAAGATCACTCAAGTCACTCAATATGGACTTACTGTTTATTGGCGGTTGCTCGAACACATATCTAACAATATGCGATGCCAAGTAAGTTATCAACAACAATCTATATAAGCTTATTGATGAACCCCTCGAGTACCAAGTCATAAATAACAACGCATACTTACTAGGAAGCGCCTTGAACCTTCCACGCCCAATACTAACCTCCGGAAGCATCACTGACCCAACAACCATGTTGTGTATATAACACTAATGGCATAAGCCAACGCAATTGTAGTCCTCATAGGATGCCCAGTCAATGGCCCAAGCCTAACCTCATACAACGCCCTACTCCTTAGTCCTAGGCTAACGTCATCATACTCATTACCCAGTATCAAGCCAATCCTCAACCCCTTACTAAACGTTTCCCTACTCACCTCAATCAATTTCCTCTCATTATGACTGGCATGCATTGATAGCACAATGGGTACATCAACATCACTCAACGCCTCATCAACACTCACAACCCTAACCCTAGGCATAGACCCAAGTCTCAAGGCCTTCAATGCCCTATCAATGAGCAATGGATTAGTTATCAACCTAACCTCAATACCCAATGCATGACTTAATTGAATTAGGTCCATTGCTTCGTAAACCTCCCTAGGGCCCTCAACAATGCTGACCACACGATTCATCCAATCACTCGGTATTGCCTCCCTCCTTTTACGGAATAAATCCCTCGTTGAGTGGGCCACAACAAAGGAGTCCTCCCTAACCTCAACATACACTATATAATCAGGGTCCTCCAAATCAACCCTTGCATATTGAGCAAGGTACTCACCAAGTTTCTTAGCAAGCTCAATACTGGTCATGGAGTACTTCTTATCCATCCTCCTGACTACGACCTTGAAAGCACCATCCCTATTATTAATGAGACTCAGCAACACCTCCTTAGCTACCGTGAATAGCGTATTCAAATCCCTACTAATTATCTGGTCCACCATTGATACATGAGCAACATAATCGAGATCCCTAATAACAGTTAATATGTTTGGACTACAATTACTTAAGTCAATAATGCATTTGCCACGACCCCATTCGACGATCTGGCCGCAGTTAATCCTCGCCAGTAGGTCATATGGTTTTATACTCCTTGCATAAGGTTCAAGCGTTATTAGGGCTTTCATTTTTACCTACGGTTTGAGCTAGGGAGCTATAGATTTAAAAGAATGTGCATCGTACTCGCTATGGTTCTGTAAGTAGTGACGCCACTACAGTCTTTATATCATTTATTACATCGCTTAGGAAAACATGCTCGTCAGGCGCATGGGCTGTTTCCTTGGAAGTCATCCAGACGGCCACGGGTATGCCCCTAGCCCTTAAGTAACGTGCATACGTGCCGCCACCAATACCCAGTAGCTTCGGCTCTAGGCCCCTCACTATCCTTATTGCCTTGGACAGTCTCTTGATGATTTCGCTATCCGCGCTGGTTGGTTGCACGGGGTCCTCCCTACTAACAACCTCTACATCGACCTTGCAACCATGTTTATCGCAATAATTATTTGCAGTATCCCTAATAACCTTGAGGACCTCATCAATGCCGTACTTAGGTAATATCCTACAGTCAATGTAGAACACGTGTCTGCCGGGTATTGTGTTTACGTTACCTACATTGGGCTCCACCTTGGTTGGTTCAAAGGTTGACCTTGGCGGTATGAACAATGGATCTTCGTAATTAAAGACCTCGTGTAACTTCCTATCTATTTCAAGTGTTAATTCACTACCTAGCCTATATGCATTAAGTCCAAGTTCAGGGAGAGACGCATGCGCTTGCTTACCGTACACGGTTATCCTTACCCAGAGTATTCCTTTCTCGGCAATCTCTATCATTGTACCATCAGCATTACCGGCATCTGGTACAACAACCAAGTCCCTACCCGTTATCAAGTTAGGTTCCCTATTAATTATGTATTGAATGCCATGCTTACTACCAACCTCCTCGTCACTCGCCAGTATAAGTCCATAGTTAATGGGTGGCCTAATACCGAGCTCCCTAAGCACCTTGCCAACTGTTATTCCCATTACTATTCCCTGCCCATCATCCTCAACACCCCTACCATAGATCGTATCACCAACTACCGTGGCCTTGAACGGATCGTAACTCCACAGCGACCTGTCGCCCTCAGGCACAGTATCCATATGCGCAATAACCCAGTAGGTCCTTGATGCGTCGAGCCCTTTTATTAGGGCTATGACGTTCGGCCTTGAACCCCTGCTAACCCTATTATCAGGGGCCTCCATCACCCTAACCTCATCGAAGTACCTCTTGGCAACACCCAATAGGTAATTAGCTCTGTCCCACTCGCCATCACCACCGTTCTCAGGGGCCAGGGCTTTTATTGGTATAAAGCCCCTGTATAGTTCAATTGCAAAATCCCTCTGTCCATCAACATATTTAAGTACATCGCCTAGGTCTATCTTTGATCTCACGAATAATACACCTCCATAATTGATTATTTAGTTTTACGCTGAGCCTATAGCGTAATTATTTTACATTACTATCTGGAACAATGCTTAAAATAGAACTGCTATCGGTACTTAATGATTATTGAATGAGCAGGATCAAGTCATTAGTAATGACGTATCGGGATCACGACCTAAGCACATTGGCTAAGGCCTATTTCACAAACGAGGAATTGGCAAAGCTGTATAAATCATATGATTCACTTGTTGCATTGGAGACCTGCAATAGGATTGAGCTTTACCTGGATGGTGATGAAGACGAGGGTGGTTTAATTGAGTTAATTTATGAGAAGGCTGGGATTAAGCCTAGGCTACTTTATGACCTGGATGCAGTTAAGCACCTATTACTTGTTACGGCGGGCTTGGACTCAATGTTCCTGGGGGAGAGGGAGATCCTGTCCCAGGTCAAGAGGGCCTATGCCATGAGTAAGCCATCACCAAGGCTGAGAATACTCTTTGAATCGGCTATTAGGTTTGGAGAGAGCTTTAGGCGTAGGCATGACCTTAATGAGGTATCTTTCGTGAAGTTCTTATCGGATTACATAATGGGGAGTATTAGTAGGGATAGTAATGTGCTTATTGTTGGTGGTGGTGAGGTTGCGAGGGGTGTGGTTAGGGAGCTCCTTAGGAATGGCTATAGGAATATAACGATCATAAATAGGACTACTGATAAGCTCAAGTATGAATTCAAGGATTCAGTGAGGTTATTGGGCCTTGAGGCGTTAATAAATGAATTAATAAGCAATAAATATGACGCATTGGTGGTGGCAGTATCGGTACAGTCACCATTGATTACAATCAATGAACTTACGAACCACTCACCACCAAAACTAATGATTGATGTTTCAACACCAAGTGCCATTAATGTCCAGGGTAATGGACATGTCAGGGTTATTAAGCTAGAGGATTTGAGGGAGCCATACCTCGAGTATGTGAATGGTAGGAGTAAGGTAATGAATGAGTTACTGGAGATTGATAATGAAGCTGAGAGGATAATGAGACTTATCATGCGTAGTGATGCCGATGAGATTATTAGAAGCGTCATGAGGTTCATTGAGGAAATTAGGGAGGAGGAAGTCAGTGAGGCATTGAGAGTATTAAGGGGCGGTGAGAGTGTTGAGACCGTGATAGATGACATGAGTAGGTCCCTGGTTAAGAAGATCATGCATAATTACCTGGAGAACATGAGGAAATTTGCGGAGGCTGGTGAGGAAGATATGGTAAGGAGATTAAGGGATTATTTAATGGAGGTATTGAGGAGCAATGAGAATTAAACCTACCTAAGGGCCTTGGCCGAGTCCTCAACCTGCCTAAGTGTCTCCTCAATAATGCCATTGGTGTGACTTGAACTTGTGAACATAGCCTCAAATTGACTGGGCGCTATGAAGACACCGCGCTTAAGCAACTCCTCATGAAGCCTGAGGTATAGCTTGGTATTTGATTTGCTCGCCGTCTCGTGATCAACAACCTCACCCTTAGTGAAAAATACCTGGAGCATTGTTGGTGCCCAATTAACCACGTGATCAATGTCCAACCTACTGAATATATCGTTAAATCCCTCCGCCAACCTGCGCGATGTATTTATGGCATTTTCATAGGCATTTGTCGTCTCAAGAACCTCTATCGTGGCTAACCCAGCAACCATGGATATCGGGTGACCGTTAAAGGTACCAGCGTTAAAGACAGGGCCCCTTGGTGATAGCAGATCCATTATCTCATCACGGGCACCCACAGCACCCACTGGGAACCCTCCGCCAATTATTTTGCCCAATGTCGTAATATCGGCACTAACGCCGTAATACCTCTGGGCACCACCAAGCCCGATCCTATAACCAGTGACCACCTCATCAAGTATGAGTAAGGCGCCATACCTATCCGCGATCTCCCTGAGACCCCTTAGGAAGCCGTCCTTAGGTGGTATTACGCCGTAATTCGCCATGATGGGCTCGACGATTATTGCCGCCACATCATTGCCCTCACTCCTCATTACCCTCTCCACACTGTCCAAGTCATTATACCTAGCCACAAGCGTTAATTTAGCCACATCCTCAGGGACACCGGCCGATAATGGAACCCCGAAATGCGCTGCGGCACTGCCTGCCTTAACAAGGACATAATCCACAGCACCGTGGTAACAACCCTCGAACTTCAGTATCTTTTTACGCTTTGTATAACCGCGGGCGAGCCTAATGGCCGTTGATACGGCCTCACCACCACTATTAACGAACCTAATCCTCCTAATACTTGGGAAGTGATCCGCTATCTTCTTAGCTAGCAGTACCTCAATCTCGGTTGGCACCCCATAAAGCCAACCCCTGCTTACATAATCCATTACACGCCTAGTAACGGGCTCAGGGGCATGACCAAGAATTAGCGGCCCATAGCCAAGTACATAGTCTATTAATCGATTACCATCCACGGTAAAGAGATATGGACCTTTACCCTCCCTTACAAAAAATGGATAAGGCTTAATTGCAGCCCTAACTGGACTATTTACCCCACCAACAAGGACCCTCTGCGCCTCCTCATACAATCTCCTGGATTCACTCATTAATTATCCGAGGTTGTTTACCCCATTAAGTTTTACTTTGGATCGTAATGCTTTAAAGAGGATTCGCATTACCGATTCGTAGTATGATTGAGAGGACCCTCGTCATAGTAAAGCCAGACGCTGTTAAAAAGGGATTGATAGGGGAGGTGATCAGTAGGTTCGAGAGAGCCGGCCTAAGGATCATCGCTATGAAAATGATTAGGCTAAGTAAGGAGGAGGCTGCCAAGTTTTATCCAAGCGACGAGAATTGGTTGAGGTCTGTAGGCGGCAAGACACTGAAGTCCTACTCAGAGATTGGGAAGGACCCTAAGATTGACTTAGGCACGGATGACCCAGTGGAGATTGGGAAGATAATTAGGGGTTGGCTTGCTGACTATCTATCAATGGGCCCGATAGTAGTCATGGTACTTGAGGGTAACAGGGCTGTTGAGGTTGTTAGGAAGATAATAGGTTCAACAACGCCATACTCATCGCCGCCAGGCACAATAAGGGGTGACTACTCAGTGGACAGCCCAGACCTGGCGAACATAGAGAAGAGAGCATTATTCAACTTGGTTCACGCAAGCGATAGCCCTAGGGAGGCCGAGAGGGAGATTAAATTCTTCTTCCGTGAGAATGAATTCATCAACTACTCATAAAACCCAAACCTTATCAAGCATTAAAACCAAGTCAAACCAGGTCAATAAGTTACGGACTATTAACTACGTGTAAGGAACCAAGTGAGTATCTGATTCAGTAGTTCGAATCACTTTCCTAAATAGCCGGAGTTTACGGTCTTCTCATTTCACAGGCTTCTTATTTGTATTACGGACTTTATGTCTTCGTGACCCCAGTTATACGCGTATTCATACTCGTCTAGCGTGACCTCCTTAGTTATCAACTTCCTGACCCAACCACCAAACTCAAGCTTAGCCTTGACTAAGTCTGAGACGCCCATTTCAAAGGCCCTTATACTTGCGTTGGTCGCGCCAATGATTAGTTTATTCCTTCTCCAATCATCCAGTAACGGCCCCATATTGACTGTTTTGCTGTCTAGGTATATTCCCAATAACACGGCTACGCCGTCAACCCCTAAATGCCTTAATGCATCGTATGCGGCGCTTGTTGAGCCCGTGGCCTCAATGACTATGTCAAAGTCACCATTCACTTGGTCAACATTTGTATTCACATACGTGGCGCCTATCTCCCTAGTGAGCTTTGCCTTTAGGCTATCATAAGGCCTTGTGGCGGTTACCGTTATGTCAGTGAAACCCCTGAGCCTCATAACCATTAACGCCAACATGCCGATGGGACCTGCACCCATTATCAAAACCCTCCTTGGACTCCAGGACTCAAACCTTGCTTGTCCAAGTTTTATTGCTAGGTCAATGCCTTTCTCGACGATGCTTAGGGGTTCGGTGAGTACGGCGACGTCTATGGCCTCCTTAGGCACCCTAACCAGGTACTTGGCATCCGTTACAGCGAATTCGGCGGCGAACCCATGGAGGTACCATATACCATGTTCTGTGTATGTACCCCTTGGGCAGTAATCCAGTTCACCTATTGGTAGAGTGCATGTTGTTGGTCTCCTTACTGTTGGTATGACAATGTCGCCAACACTCACATTATCAACACCATCACCAAGCTCCACAACCTCAGCAACAGCCTCATGACCAAGAATTAGGTGCTCTTCACCAGGTGGCGGTGCTCCGTATCTGCCTTCAATGATATCCTTATCCGTGCCGCAAACACCTACCTCAATTGGACTTAGTAATACCTGACCGCGCTTTGGTGATGGCTTTGGCATGTCCCTTAATGCCAATGAGTCCTTAACTAATGGTACGACTGTAACAGCCTTCATCAGATGAACATGGAGGTGCACTCCTTAATAAATCAGTAATGTGTAGTCGTTTAATCAATAATTGTTTCTAAAACTGAACTTAAGAATTATGGTGGGTTTAATCACTATATAATCTATGTATGTATACAAAAGAAACACATATTAATGCGGCACTCAGTTCATGCTGTATGTCACAACTATTAAAGGAACTAATGGATAAGTTGGTAAGGAAGGGCTTGGTCATTATTGATTTAACCCATGAGTTATACAATGGAATGCCCACTTACCCAGGTGACCCACCCTTTAACCATGAGTACGTAAAGGTTGGTAAGAATTACGGTGAAGCCACGTTGTCAAAAATCTCAGCGGGACTGCACAGTGGCACTCACATTGACTTGCCACGTCATTTCGTACCAAACGGAACAACCGCAGAAACACTACCCCTAACTGACTTTATCACGTATGGCATTATACTCGACTTAAGTTACAAGAGACATGGTGAAGCGATCACAGAGGATGACTTAAGGAGGTTCAACGATAAGATCCAGGGCAATTACGCAGTAATGCTTTACACGGGCTTCTCAAAGACCTGGGGCACGGAGGAATTCCTCTATAATTGGCCGTACCTAGATAGGTCCGGAGCCGATTACCTGGTTAAGAGGGGCATTAAGGCCGTTGGGATTGAGGCATTGAGCATAGCTGGTTGGCCAGGTAAGGAGGGTTATCCATACCCACCCAGGGTTCCCAGGGATGATGTTACCTACGTCCACTATAAGCTACTATCAAACGGCATATACATAATAGAGGGCGTTGCCAACCTAGACGTTGCATTAAATACCTGTAGGGATGGCGAGGGATTATTCATATTCACACCCCTTAAGATTAAGGGCGCCGAGGGTTCGCCATTACGATTAATAATGCTTTGTGAACCCAGGTAAGTAAGGACTCAGCCAATGTCCCTTGGATCCCTCGGTAGGTCTATACCGAAAGCTTCCCTTAGCAATTTACGTAATATCCTATACGTCATACCCCATATTGTCACATCCCCCATTATTATTGCCGGCCTTGGAAAACCTTTTATCATAACGTTTAATTTAACGTAATTCGTAACATCACTAATATACAGCCAAAAAACCTTTGATAGTTCTGTTTCGTTTATGGTTAATTTAGGATTACAGTCCTTCAATGAAAAAATCACTGGGACAACGTTGATGTTGGGCGCATTGCTTGGTGAGATTGGATCCAGGACCCCCAGTAATTCAGCATCCTTTGTAAGGTCAAGCCCCACCTCCTCCCTGGCCTCCCTTATAGCTGTCTCCACCAGATCCCTGTCTTTCCTTGGATTAAACCTTCCACCAGGAAATGCAGCATCCCCACTCCAGGGATCGCTTGGGTTCTCCGTTCTCTTTCCTATGAGAACAGCATTTAGGCAGGGATTGTATATCACAGCCACTGCTGCCCATGAATGCTCATTATCAGGACTCGGCCTGTCACTCTTCGTAATACTCCTTAGTTGCGCTACAGCGTATCCCTCCATATTAATATAAAGGATACCCAGGTTTAAGCTAATAAATACTATTCGCCATGACCTCATAACAGGGATTTAGGTCTGTTCGGTATTTGTTCTTCCTTCATACTTGGGCTTTATTGCCTATCGTGAGAGATTGTTTTGGCGCGACTTGGGTAACCATAATGTCTCCATTTACCGTGAACCCATGAACCCTCACCCTTTAGGGCGTGAAGGAGGTCAGTTATGCATTATGCCCAAGTCTAGAAACATACCTAGATATTTTGTTAATATACTCCTTGGGGAATTACGAAGATAATTAAACATGCATTAAAGGCGAAAAACTATAGCAGGGCTTGCAAAGGCCTAACTGAGAGGACCTCAGGGTTTGCAAGGTAAAGTGGTCTCTTTCCCATTAATACGTTGATTAAATTCCTAACAGTGACCTCTGCCATTCTCTCCCTTGTTTCGTAAGTCGCAGAACCAATGTGTGGAACAAGGACGACATTATCGAACTTTGTCAATTCATGGTTGCTCGGTAGGGGTTCCTCCTCGAATACATCTAATGCAGCACCAGCTATCCAACCCTCCCTGAGCGCCTTAACTAGGGCCTTTGTATCCACTATGTCGCCCCTGGCCACGTTTACTAAGTAGGCGCTCTTCTTCATCAGCCTTAGCCTCTCCTCATTTATTAGATGCCTAGTTTCTGGGGATGCGGCTATCGTCACCATAACATAATCAGCCTCATTAAGTACTGACTCCAGGGGCCTATATTCAATACCAAGTGCAAACTCTATCTGTGGTTTCCTCGTCCTTGACCAATAAATAACCTTCATATTAAACGCCCTTGCCCTCCGGGCCAATGCAGCACCGATATTTCCCAATCCTATTATGCCCATTGTGGTTCCATGAACATCATTGCCAAGGAGCCAACCCCACTTATCATGTATCTCGCCTGCCCTGATCATTCTATCCCCAAGCACTATCTTCCTAGCCAGTGCTATCAATAGTCCCATTGCCAGGTCAGCCACAGCCTCAACAAGGACCTCTGGGGTGTGTGTTACGTATATTCCCCTCTCTGTGGCTGCCTTAACGTCTATATGATCAATGCCGACACTGTACGTACTAATAACGAATAATTTACTTGCCTCATTAATTAATGACCTACCTATTGTATCACCTAGGGTTACAATAGCCCCAACACAATTCCTAAACATTTCAACCCAAACCTCCCTTGGCGGTGACGCTTGCTTACTCCACATGGGCCCCGTCTCCTTCCACATCCTAATCTCTATTGGTAATTTATTAAGTTCTGCATATATTATTGAGGGCAGGTTACTCCTGCTGATGAAAACGCAGGGACCGACCATCGCCATTTCAATCATGTAACAGCTTATAATGTTTTTCAGCGCATATAGTTAGTATTAAATAGTTAGTGAACCTAATTATTGATTGTTAATGGTCACAATTAGAGACGTATTGAACAAGCTTAAGTGGACAAATCAAATCAATAACTACATAGTGGTTTATGTGTCTAGGGGATCGCCGAATAATGAGGAAGTTGTTGAGTTATCGAGAGTGATTATGATTAGTAAGGATGGCTTTACATACATAAGTAATAGGGGTAGGGAGACGTACATACCGTATCACAGGGTAATAGAGATTAGGCATAGAGATGGCACGGTGATATTCCATAGAAACGTACCTCATTGACTCAAGGCGATACTGAATCAAACAGGGCTTTTATTAATGAACCTCTTAATGAGTAATTGATGTTTATGTACCAACTCCTCATTGGCATTCAATACATTGACCAAGTAGTCTATTTCCACGGGATTCAATAACCCTGGAACAACAAGGACATGCGGCGTATCACCAATACTAGGTACATTACCTATTGTTGATACGTCAATACGCTGATCATCCCAGCCAACCCTGGCTGCGTATATAACCATCAATTCATCATTTATGACGCCAAGGCCACCCACTCTCTCCATCTCCCTGAGTACGTTAATTGCATCAGGGGCGCTCATGAAGTCACCATTATCCCTAATATCAAGTAGTAATATTGTATGAAGACCACGCCTTACATTGTCACTCAGCACCTCATAGGCCCTCATACTAAGTACGCCCATTCTTGGGTACGTCACTGTGACCACAGGCCCCAGTTTATATGGCGACAGACCAAGTTGACTAAGCAATGCGCAGACTATGCTCACGGAACTCACGACCCTGACATTAAAACCATGTTTTCTGGCAATCACAGCAATGGCGGCATGCGTCGTGGCTATCATAGGGTCCCCAATCACGAGTAATGCCGTATTCCGCCCATTGTTTAACTCACGAATAAGCACCTCGCCGTTGTTATCCTCAAGCTCCTCCCGCGAAACAAAATCCACATCATTCCTGATACCCCTTATGTATTCCATAAACCCTATTGGTGCCTTTGATGTGTAGGTTTCCATAAAGACGGCGTCTACAGTCTTCAAAACCTCCAGGGCCTCCCTTGTGATGCTCCTAGGACCCAGACCTAGTCCGACTATGTATAGTGTTGGTCTCTGTGAATCCACGTTAAGCTTTATCGATTGAAAAACTTAAAAGCATATTAATTCCATATGCATGGATGTCTTCTCGCGTTAAAATACCTGAGGATGGAGAACCGATAACTGCACAGGGTGGGGTTTGGAAGGTGCCTAATAAGCCAATAATACTTTACATAGAGGGCGATGGGATTGGGCCTGAGATAACTAATGTGGCCATTAAGGTCATTGATAAAGCCGTGGAGAGAGCATATGGCAGTTCAAGGGAGATTAAATGGGTCAAGGTCTATGCGGGTGAGGAGGCTGAGAGGGTTTATGGTAATAGGTTTCCTGAGGAGACCATAAACCTGATCACGAAGTACAGGGTCGTACTTAAGGGACCTCTGGAGACCCCGATTGGCGGTGGTTGGAGGTCAATAAACGTAGCCATTAGGATGCTCCTGGATGCATACGCCAATGTCAGACCCGTTAAGTACATGCCTGGCCTTGAATCACCACTCAAGCACCCTGAGAGGGTTGATATGGTGATTGTTAGGGAGAACACTGATGACTTGTACAGGGGTATTGAGTGGAGTTGGGACAGCCCAGAGGCTGCCAAGTTAAGGAAGTTCCTTAGGGAGGAGCTTAAGGTGGAGCTTGAGGATGATACCGGAATAGGCATCAAGCCAATTAGTAAGTACAAGACCCAGAGGATAACCAGGTTCGCGCTTAGGTTCGCAGTTGAGAATAAGAGGAGGTCCGTAACGATAATGCATAAGGGCAATATCATGAAGTACACAGAGGGTGCCTTCAGGGAGTGGGCCTACGAGGTGGCGCTTAAGGAGTTTAGGGATTACATAGTTACTGAGGAGGAGGTGAATAAGCAGTATGGTGGTAAGGCACCATCGGGCAAGATACTTGTTAATGATAGGATAGCTGATAACATGTTCCAGCAGATAATAACGAGGCCAGAGAGTTACGACGTGATACTGGCGCCGAACTTAAACGGTGACTACATTAGTGACGCTGCTGGTGCCCTCATAGGCGATATTGGCGTGCTTGGTGGCGCAAATGTAGGTGATTCGGGCGGCATGTTTGAGGCCGTCCATGGCACTGCGCCTAAATACGCAGGTAAGAATGTTGCTAACCCAACAGGTATAATTAGGGGCGGTGAATTAATGCTTAGGTTCATGGGTTGGAGGGAGGCTGCCAACTTAATCGACAAGGCAATAACCGAGGCCATTAACCAGAAGAAGGTCACGCAGGACCTTGCAAGGTTCATGGGAGTTCAACCACTAGGCACTAGGGAATTCGGCAATGCACTAATGGAGATAATTGATCAACTAAAATGAACCTAGTGGAGGTATTACCTAAGTAAAAATGCTATTGCCTCTCATTCATTGACTTAATGACTGTTAACCTCTCCCTCTTCATAGGTCTTGGATTTACATACTCACTGAGCGCATTCATCATAAGCTCCAGGTCGCTTGGATCAAGATCCTTAAGTATCGGCCTATGACTTCTGTAATTAATAATGTCACTTGGATCAACCTCCACGGACTTCACGTCCTCCTCGTAGTACTTGGCTTTAATGAGCACATTACCCAGTGGATTAACGACGTGGCTACCTCCGAAGAAGCCGAGTCCGTCGTACTGCCCAACCGTATTCACATACACGGTGTATGCGACGTTCTCGAGTGCCCTGGCCACCATGAATGTCTCAAAGTGAATCCTAGACATGTCGGGCGCAGCGCTTATGTATACATGTACCTCCGCGCCCTTTAGCATCATTGTCCTCGAGACCTCCGGGTAGAAGGCATCATAGCATATTGCAATGCCGACCTTATGGCCATTAATGTCTATGACCGGTATGTCGCCCTTACCGATCCCGAAATACCTATACTCATCAAAAATTCCGTAGGATGGCAAATGTCTCTTCCTATACACTGCCAATACCCCGTCAGGGCCTATGGCCACCGCCGTATTGTAAAGAACATGGGTATTCTCACTCCTCTCTGCGAAGCCCACAATAACGTGGCAATTCCTTCTGCTTGCCTCCATCAAAAGCCTACTAATCGTCCTACCACCTATTGGTTCTGCTATTTGAAAGATCAAGTCCTTAGACATGTAGCCGGGTAGGTAGAGCTCAGGTGCCACGATCAAGTCTGCTCCATCACCAACACAGAGCCTTTCCATGGCCTTGATCAACCTGTTTAGGTTGTACTCCACATCACCAATTTTACTACCGTACTGGAGTAGGTGTATCCTAAGCATTAGTTACTGGTTATGCCCGGGATTAAAAATACAAACCCCATTTAAAATGCGTAAGCGTTTTTAAACCGCAGTTACTAGTATTCACGTGCCTAGGATAACACTTGATAACGTGATACGCATTGACTATGAATACGCTGCACGAAGAATAACAGACTTCATAAGGACTTACGTAAATGATTCAGGGACCACAGGGGCTGTTATTGGCCTAAGCGGTGGTGTTGATTCCAGCGTAACCGCATACCTATTGGTCAGGGCGTTGGGACGTGACAACGTAGTTGGCCTAATACTACCGTATAAAACAACACCGCCCGAGGACATTAGGGATGCCAAGTATATCGCCGAGACCCTAGGGATTAAGTATTACTATATTGACATTAGCAATGTTAGAAACGCCTTTGCGGAAGCAATTCCTGAGTTTGATGAAGGAAATAAGGTTGCTACGGGTAATCTCCTGCCCAGGATTAGGATGACAATTCTTTACTACTTCGCCAATAAGCTCAACAAGGTAGTGGCAGGTACTGGAGATAAAAGCGAGCTTTTGATTGGTTACTTCACGAAGTACGGCGATGGAGGCGTTGACATACTACCAATAGGCGACCTATACAAGACCCAGGTTAGGTACCTGGGTAAGTACCTTGGCCTGCTGGATAGTATTGCATTTAAGCCATCAAGCCCAAGGCTTTGGGATGGACAAACTGCGGAGGGCGAGCTTGGGGTTAAGTACGAGGATGTGGACGTCATACTACACGCATTGGTTGATTATAGGATGAACATTGAACAAGCCGTTGAGGCCACGGGTAAGCCCCTTGAGTTGGTCCAAGCCGTATGGCGCAGGGTAATAAATACTGAGCATAAGAGAAGGAGCCCTGTGGTGCCCAGGGTATCCATGAGGACCCTCGGTCTAGACTGGAGGATGCCCATAAATAGGACTGGTCTGAGCGAATTCATGGAATAAAATATTAAGAGGACCAGTAGTTGACTTAATTTAAAATGAACCAGCCTCTTTGGCACATCATTGAGGACCCTGCATACATCATGAATTTATACGCTGGTATCGTTATACTGCTAATGCTAATTGGCGCTGTGACCGTCTATATCCTAACGCAATCAATAATTGATGCGGCGCTTGTATCATTACCACCGATATTCATAGCCCTGATAATGATCGCCGCTAAGAGGATCGCCAAGAAAAACGAAGTAATTATATACATGGATCGCGTAATTGCTGTAAGGGATTCCAAAAGAATTGAACTGCCCATAAACCAATTATCCAGCATAAGGATTAGGCCTGTAATTAACACGGTCAGGGTCCTAAATACTCGATTAATACCTGTATCCGTAATACCGAGGTTTAATACCTGGTCGGTCACATTCATGTCGGGGAGAAACGAGGTGATTAAGGTATGGATTAGCGAGAGTGAGCTCGATAGATTAAGGGCGGTCCTTAGGAAATTATGCGTTGAGAGGTTAATATGTATAAATATTGAGAATGCGATGCCCATTTAATGGTCAGGGTAATAAGGGCTGGTCCAGTTGATAATGTCCACATCGAAACTACGTTCTCAGCCGTGTGTCCAATAGATCATAGTATCGATAATTACGTCATTGAGATAGACTATAAACCGTCATGTAACACTGATGGCTGCAATTACCTAGAGCTGAGTAGCCTTAGGGAATGGCTTGATGAGTTTAAAGGTAGGGTTATTTACCATGAGGATGCAATTAACGAGGTAATAAATGTACTAGTGAAGGCATTATCCCCCATAGAGATTACTGTAACATTAACGAGTAATTATAGGGGCATTAAGTATGTGGTTAGGCGTGGAATTAATAAGTAAGATCTCCAATACGTACCCTAATCCTTATCTTACCCAAATTTCCTGATGCGCCCTCAATGAAGTTGGGTTTCCTTAGTGAGTTGGCGTAGATCATGGCCTTCATCAAACCTTCCCTATCCCTAGTCCCTATGTATGGCCATAGATCAACCGCGGGCTCCTTATATAGGCAGGTCTTTAGTCTACCGTCACTTGTTAACCTCATTGTCGTACAGCCTGCGCAGAAGGATGGGTTGTTGTAGTTTTTCACTATCTCGACCTTCACACCATCAACTTCATAAATAGGCCTATTATGAAGATCCTTCCTAGTCCCCAGTAACTTACCGTGCTTATTCAACCAATTAATTACGTCACTTAGATCATCATAATACCTGGCAAACACCGGGAAGCCCTCACCCATGGGCATTAACTCTATTAGCTGAAGGACAAGACCATACTTAGCGGCAAACCTTATCATCATCGGTATCTCATCTGTATTCAATCCCCTTAAAACAACCACATTGATCTTAACCTGCTTAAAACCCAGTCTATTAACATAGTCAATATTCTCGAGAACCTTATCCAATGCATCAACGCCAGTTATGAACCTGTACCTTCCCTTATCCAACGAGTGCAGTGATATATTTAGCCTGCTTAGTCCGTGATTTAGTAGGTCCTCGGCATACACATCCAGGAAATAACCGTTGGTTGTCATCGATAGGTCCTTAGGACCAACCTTATTGATCTCATCGACAACCTTAACAATGTCCCTACGCAATAATGGCTCGCCACCAGTTATCTTAAAATCATCAACTCCGAGGTCCTTCGCAACCAAAGCCACAAAGCCTATGTCCTCTGCGCTTAACTCCCTACTTAGGAACTTACCCTGGCCCTCGAAATGACAAAAGAGACATCGGTAATTACACACACTATTTACCACAATCCTTAGTTTTAACCAGGGTCTTCCGTAATTATCAATCAGCATTTAACACTCGTTATATCGTTACTCATTGCGCTTTTAAAACGGTTATTCCTGGAATTAATTGGAATTAATCGATGAATTTACTCCCGTGTATCTTATCAGTTAGATAATCATGAAGGAACTTCAGCCCATGCGTTGATAACGCCTCAATCTCAACCTTCTTCTTAGTCCTAAGGAAAAGCTCAATTTCCTTCTTCCACTGGTCATTTTGAAACCAGGGATACCTAATAAGCTCCTGGGCCCTCTTTAGGTCCCTATCCGTAGCCTTTATCACGTACTCATCACTAATCTTGTAGGTGCGTATATCAGTCGCGGTGACACCCACGAACTTGGCCTCGGGGGTTGCCAACCTGTCGCTCTCATAGCTAAGCTTTATTGAACCACTCTTATAAACACTGTATATGTACCACCCGTATGGGTCACCGTCAGTCAACACGAAGGCCGGCAACCCATACTCCTCATTAAGTCTCCTAACAAACCTCCTGGTAGCCCTATCGGGCATGCCCTTAGCCGTAATTAATAGGCAACTCTCCTTATTCCAAAAGCCCTCCCTATTGAGCCTCTGGAATATTGCATCCTTCTCTATAACCAATACGTAATTAGCCTCAACTTTGACTATGTCTAGTTCATCAGGATTCGGTGGAAGGCTCAATGCTGTGTCCCCAAGCTTCGTGGCATCGATCTCGAAGCCCTTGGACCTAACGATTATTGGGCCCACTACCTTGCCCTTAACATCTGCCGAAAGCCCCATCTCCTCCCTAAGTATCCCAGTGGCCACCTCAATATCCTCAATGACGGCATTGGACTCTGACTGCTCGTCCCATGTGTTTTCCCTAATTACCTTTTTAACAATGTCTGCCTTAAACTCCATCGTGTGTTTACCGTTATAGTAGAGGTCCCTTATTGTTGGATAAACGCCTTCCCTGATTGCCTGTACTATTAGCCTAAGCATGAGCATTGTCTGCATGAACCTCTTGGACTCCTTGAGATCCAGGAACCTCCTCTTGAGTTTCTCCGGACCAAGTACAAGCATTTTCTTCCTTGGGTCCCATACTGTGTTACTTAACGTTCTAGCCGGTATCTCCAGTATAGGTTCCTCATTACCAAGTACCTTGCTTGCTATGGAACTGCCCCAATCCTCAAGAACCTTAAGTACCTCATTCCTGTTCTTAGCCACGATAAACGATAAAGCACCTAACTATTAAAACCTAGCGCCATTGGATCATGCTTTAATAATCACCTAGCAAAAATAATACTAATGACAAACATAAGGGCAATCAGGGGTAGAGACTTCATAACACTCATGGACTACACTACTGAGGAAATAAAGTACTTACTGAACCTAGCCAGGGATCTTAAGTCCCGGTATTACCAAGGCGAACGGCATAGCAATGTGCTCATGGGCAGGACACTACTCATGATATTCGAAAAACCAAGTACAAGGACCAGGGTTAGTCTAGACGTTGCAGCAACGCAATTGGGCATGCACGTAATATACTCAAACCCACAGGAGCTTCAGCTTGGTCGTGGTGAGACCATTGCTGACACCGCGAGGGTTGTCGATAGGTTCGTAGATGCAATAGCCGCCAGGGTTTACAAACACGAATCATTGGTGGAGATGGCTAGGTATGCCGTGGCTCCCGTAATAAACGCATTAAGTGATAAGGAACATCCACTGCAGGCATTAGCTGATGCACTGACCCTGTGGGAGATCAAAGGTAGGCTTGAGGGATTGAGGGTGGCATTCGTTGGTGACGGTGATAATAACATTGCCCACTCATTAATGATAATAGGCGCCAAGCTCGGTTGGGAAGTTAGAATAATATCACCAAAGATTTACTGGCCCACTAAGTTCAATGAATTGCTCACGGAGGACGTCAAGAGGACCGGGGCAAACATCATGATTAGCGATAATACCGAAGACGTCAGAGGAACCGATGCAGTATACACCGATGTCTGGGTCAGCATGGGTATGGAGACTGAGGCCGAGGAGAGAAGGAAGATCTTCAGGCCCTACCAGGTCAATGCCGAACTAATGAGGAAAGCTGGTCCCCAGGCGGTCTTCATGCATTGTCTACCTGCGCATAGGGGTGAGGAGGTCATGGATGACGTTATTGATGGGCCACAAAGCGTAGTTTGGGACCAGGCCGAGAATAGGCTCCATACCGCGAAGGCCGTATTATTATCACTACTGGCATAAAGTAGCTTCACTGTATCTTAATGTTTTTAAAATCGAATCACTAAGTGTGTAAGTTTTATTAATAAAAGAACACATGATCGGCTCGTATGAACAGTAACATAAGGAGGATTAGCATTATAGTAATGCTTGTACTATCCCTGACTCTGAGCTCATTGGTACTCGCCTCAACGGGTGGGTGGCAACAACTCACAATATACGCTAGATCCACAGTGATCCATGCATTAGCCGTATCCACAAACAACAGTGGCGCCGTAATAAACATAACAATAACGGCAATAGAACCAGGCTCTGGATACGTGTATGTGGCGGCAAGTCCATTACCAACAGCCGAGAGTGGAACCTTCCTATCATCATCACAAATAGCAGCATTAGTAGCCACATACCTAGCAAACCAACCATTCAATAAGTACAATTTCACGATTAACGTAGAACCAACAACCCTCGAAATAGGAGGGCCCTCGGCAAGTGGCTATGTGACGGTCGCCATGTGGACACTAATAACGAATAATACGTTAAATCCAGGCGTTGTCATGACTGGCATGATACTGCCCGACGGATCAATAGGACCAGTGGGTGGGTTACCATCTAAGATAGCGGCTGCTGCCCAGGAGGGCTATAAGGTGATATTGATACCATACGGACAACAGATCTACCAAACAAGTAGCGGGCAAATAATTAACCTAGTAAATTACGGAAGAAGCATGGGGGTTGACGTAGTACCCATAATGGACGTTAGGCAAGCCATTTACTACTTCACAGGCGTGAACCTCTCAATACCAGTAATATCATCACAATCCCTCAAGAACCAGGCGTACATTAATGTCACGAAGTTCCTCTGGATGAGGATCTACAATAGGACAATCAACACTGGAGCCATTAATTCCACGGACCCGAATGTATCTAATTACGTCAAACAAGCCATTAATTATGCAGGACAGGGTATGTATTACACGGCCGCAAGCCTTGGGTTCCAGGGACTAATTAATTACTACCAAGACCAACTACAGAATTACACAGCCCAGCAACTAAACGAACTACTTAGTCAATTAAATAATCAATTGAATAATTACGAAAACACCCTACAGAATTATAATATGACTACTGCAAACATAGACATAATGATAGGTATATATGACAGGATCTTTGATGCACAACAATCATTAAGTGCAGCATCCCAGGATCTCTCCGCCGGCGATATTTCCAATGCAATAATTAACCTGGCGTATGCAAAGGCCAGAATTGAAACCCTGGGCGACTGGTTAGCAGTATTAAATGCAATAAGTGGCGGGTCGGTAATATCAACTAACTACCTCGAGGAACTAACAAGCATGTACCTTGTGTATGCACAATCAATAACGGAGTACACGTTATCCTTATCAAGCGCAGTTGGTGTGTCTAATGTTCTACAAAACATAAATTCAATAACCCAGGAGGTTCAGGAGGCGCAGAATAATTACCAAGGTGGCCTCTATCCATTGGCCCTAGCCCAGAGTCTCGACGCAATATCAAGCAATGACGCAATATTGCACCTATTATTTACACCGGTGATAAATGGAGAGATGAATACGGAATACTTGGTTAATATTACGGAGTACGTAAAGGAATTGGCCGTGTACAATACATACGAGGCAGAGAACAGGTGCGGATTATTCCCAATGCTCGCAATATCATACATAGATTACGGCAATTACTACATGTCGCTATATAACTCAACGAACGACATTAGCAACCTATCAGTTGCACTACAACTCTATGAACTGGCAGCCTCTTACTCACAGGCGCTCTATGAACTAGCCACCTCATCAAATTCATGCGGCGCAACATTCACGGTATCCAACATAGTACCAATAAGCATAGGCAATGCATCACTAAATGCACTGAGTAACCAGACAGTAAGTTACAACACTGTGCCCCTGATAATAGGCATCGCATTAATAGTACTTGCTGCAGGTATTGCTGTATTCTCAATAAAAAGCCTAAAAACAACCTCCATCTAAACCTTGATTAAATGAACATAGTACCAATATTAATAATGGACTTCTTCATAAGTTTCATAGGTAATGCAGTACCATTCTTTGGTGAGGCATACACCGTATACGCAGCATTAACACTATTCAACATCAGGTCATCAATACTCAGTATTGCCCTTATCATCATCGTAACTGCACTGGGGGCTACAATATCGAAAAACGTATCATACGCCCTAGGTTACGCATTACGAAAACCCCTCAAGAAAACAAGCGCCGTGAAACTAATAATGTTTTTATCAAGCAAGTCACCACTATGGATCTTGGTAATAATCCTGGCTGCACTACCTGGGTTACCATTCGATGACTACGTATATGTAGGCACAGGAGCCGCATCAATAAATCCGCTAAGGTTAAATGCCTATGTATTAATCGGCAAGCTAATAAAGAGCTCAATAGAGATACCAATAGAGCTCCTCCTCTTCTCGTCACTGTACGGATTATTAAAGCCAAGCATAGGCCTATCAATGTTTCAAGTAATCATGGCAATAGTATTCACAATACTCGCCTTCATAATATTCAAGGTAGACTGGATAAAAATTTACATAAAGCTCCAGAACAGGATTAATGTACTACCAAGGATGAATAACGACGAACTTTAATGGCTCAATTTTACCCTTAACGACCCACATGAACCATAAAAGGAAAGATCCTGCGTTAAGAGTATATTATACTTAATATCCTACCTGATAAGCATGCACTATGTAGTACCCATAGGTTATTCCACAATGCAAATGTTCTTGCCCATAGGCGTGACTGACCTTATCTCTGTAATAATCGGTATAGCAACCGCATTATTACTGGGTTATCTAAAATCATACAAGTCTAAACAACGTTATGCCGCATTGGGATTACTAGTATTTTATTCATTTCTCCTTACCATTATTTATAACTCTAATTTCACTTTAATTAATTGTAAATTACTCTATTTAATTAATAAGAATAGTTATGAACTTAGTAATTACATTATTGGCCTCATATACAGGAATGGCACGAATATAAGTTTTATGAAAACGGTCACTAATTGAAATAAAAATAATACGATTCGTGGATGTTTCAGTTCCTGGTGCGGGGGGTGGGATTTGAACCCACGCAGGCCTTCGCCAACGGGACCTAAACCCGTCCCCTTTGACCTGGCTCGGGCACCCCCGCAGGGTTAGTTAGTATTCACGGTCTTTTTAACTTTTTTGTCTTGGTTTTTCGTTGTCGTCCTTATTTGTGTTCTATTTGTTTTGGTGGGTACCGTGTATGTTCATTTATTTATTTAGATATATTTTTATGCTAGTGTAGTTTGTTAAAGGATTAGGCAAAAAATGCATTTTTATAAAGGTATAAATTACTACGACAGTCCAACAATAATAATGGGCAGAATAATGAACGTGGATAGCGCCTTGGGAGGCATTAATGACGGTTCTGTGGTTGCCATTTCTGGTTTTAACATAGCGGCTACTCCGGAGTTCCTTATCCTCAAGCTTTATGAGAGGTATAGGGATACTGGGCATCCCCGTGATTTGTTCATCGTAGCCGATACACTGCCTGCAGCAAGGGAGCGTGCCCTTGATTTTGTGGCTAAGAGCATGATTAAGGACGGAGATTTTGACTTCATTAGGGGTTTCATGCTGCCATTTCTTGGTGTTGCCCCATGGCTCCAAAGGTTAGCCATCGAGAATAGGGTCGAGGCCTATTCATTCCCTATTGGTGTCGCTACCAAGTGGTTTAGGAGCGTGGCCTCTGGTATACCGACAATTACTAAGGTTGGGCTTGGGACATTCCTTGATCCTAGGCAGGACGGTATTTACCTAAATGACTTGGCGAGGGAAAGGAGGACGTGTAAGGTTGAGTTAGTGAGTATTAATGGTGATGAATACCTACTCTATGATTGCCCAAAGCCAAGTGTGGGCTTGATAAGGGGTAGCGCCACTGATGAATTTGGTAATCTAACAATGAGCGAGGAGGCGATATATAGTTCTGTATTGGCTATAACGCAGGCCGTTAAGGCTCAACCGAACCCAGGCACTGTGATCGCCCAGGTACTTTACGTGAGTAGGTTTGTTAATCCCAGGGATGTACATGTACCTGGACCATTAATTGATCACATAGTGGTTTCACCACCCGAGTATCATATGCAGTCGGCCAGTGTTAAATATGACCCAAGTGTATGTGGTAGGTTCATGCTGAGTAACGCGTGCTTGTCAGATAATGATGTACCTGATTTTGAATCGGCAATTGCCAGGAGAATCGTTCTTGAATTCGTTAACCTTGTGGAGAGGCTGGGTAAACCAATAACCATTAACCTTGGCATTGGTATACCAGCACTGGCTGCAAGGATTATAAAGAGCGAGGGCATTGACGATTACATAACCATAACGGTTGAATCAGGCCCCTGGGGTGGAATAGCCCTTGGCGGTGATGACTTCGGCGTGGCAATATCACCCAGGGCAATAATACCCATGCCCGATCAATTCATAATGTACGAAGGGGGTATAATAGACGCCGCCTCTCTGGGCTTCATGCAAGTTGGGCCTAATGGCGATGTAAACCCAAGTTTCCTATCTGAGAGGGTTACGGGCCCCGGCGGATTCCCCGTTATTGCCCATGGAACACCTAGGCTGTACTTCGCTGGCGCATTCACTGCCGGTAATAGGGATATTGTTGTAAAGAATGGTAAATTAACCATAGTTAGGGATGGGTCAATAATAAAGTTCGTTAAGAAGCCCTATAAGATTGGGTTTAATGCTGAGCTTGGATTGAAGGCTGGTAAGGACGTCATGTACATAACCGAGAGAGCCGTATTCAGGCTAACTAGTGAGGGTTTGGTCCTCGAGGAGTATGCACCGGGTATTGACATTGAGAAAGATGTACTGGCCAAAATGGAGTTTAAGCCCGTGGTGTCTAGGCACATACGTCCAATGGATAGTGCAGTATTCAGGGAAGGCCCAATGAGACTTCTCGATGTTGTTACGAACGCAATTAGGCGTTAATCAATGCGTAGCCCATTACCCTCGGCTTCTTGGCCTTGGCATTTACATTTATAATAAATGCCCTACCGTTTACCATTGGCAACTCCCTGGAAAGTATAATGTGGTCATTCTCGATCTTGCCCATCACCTTAATGCCATTGAATATTACATGGATCTCCCTGGCGTCTTCACTCCACTTAAACCTCATGAAGTCGCCAATAACCTTACTAAACCTAGTGTTGGGCTTAATGAGCGCCTGTATCCCCTCAATTTCCTCAAGCGTTACATTCCTAAGTGCCAATCCGACACGGGTACCTGGTAATACGGAATCCTGGTCCTCATCAAGTACCTGAATGCTCCTGATCTCAACTTCCTTATTCATTGGGTACGCAATGAGTTTATCGTGTACAGAAACCTGGGTTAACGCATAACCAAGCACCACGATGCCAACGCCCCTAACATTAAATGCCCTGTCAACATACACAAGGCCCCTATCACTAACCTCCGCATCAAGCTCCTTAAACTCAGCAACAAGCTTCGAAATACCCAACTCTCTGAAGTACTTCATGAAGGTATTGGCGCCTTCAGCAAGGACAATACCAGGTATTCCGGACGCCTCGAGTAGCAATGCCTTCTCTCCATCAAGCCAGGTTATTTCATTACTCACCTTGAAATAGAAGGAACTGGATATGGAGAGAGCAATGGCCTCATCAAGAATACTATTGGGACTCGGTATTAATATGCTCCGCACCAAGTCGCCAATCTTTCTGTAGTAAATTCTTTCCTCGCCTTTATCCCTCTTACCCAGCATTGAGGCTACCTTGAATGCCTCCTGTTCGTTTGCCGATAATACAGTCACTATACTCCCTCGAAGCACGAAAATAATCGCCGAGAATTATTGCTTTTAAACCTATCGTGCTAATTAGGTAAAATGATCATGGAGGTAAAACACTAATGATGTTGCTGGCGATCCCTGTAAGTCCAAGTTCCTCAACCGTCCTCCTCCTTGGGTAACCAGTACCTGGGTCCCAACCAAGGGTCTCCCAATACTGCTCCCTCATCCTTTCCACATCCTCCTCAGTCAACTTAACACCGACAAGTGGCCCCTCTGGGAATGGTTCGAGAACCCTCCTTGGTAGCTTGAAGTCCTTCTTTGGGTTAACGCCCTCCCTAACATTGAACAACTGCCTAAGCGTGTGTATTCTATGGCCGACCCTGAGTAGATCCTGCGGTGTATACTTTATACCAGTTACGGCATAGATTATGTCTATGTATGGCAGAGTCCTATAGATTACTTGTGATGAGAATTGACAAAAGCCAAGTGAGTTCTCAACCTGTGTTGACATGGCTATTATCGCGGCTTTACGACCCTTATCGCCATAATCGTACTTGGGGGATGCCCCGAGGTCCATGCCTATGTCAAAAGGCGCCCAAAGCCTTTTACCACCCTCACCCCACCAATGGACGCCACCTGCGGTGTGCCTGCCAGGTATTGGATCACCAGTGTATGTAATGGCCAGTCCAGGTAGGAACTGTGGGTGGTGTGACGGTAATTCCTGACCGCCAACGTGTATTGCGTACTGCTCAGTGCCCTTGCCGATTATCTCGGCAGCCCTCTTAACGCCTTGACCAAGTATCTTACCAATACCCTCAGCATTGGCTATCAACTCCACTAGCTTAACCACAGCATCGGGATCGCCCCACTTGAGTGGGAATCCAATGTCTTTCTCGGTCAATATGCCCCTCTCGTAGAGTTCAAAGGCGAAGCCCACCGCGTTTGCCGTGGATATTGTGTCTAACCCATATAGATTGCATAGTTCACCAACATACACTACGGAATCCTGATCCGCATTTAATAGAGCTGGTCCGAATAATGAAGCCGTTTCGTACTCAAGCCTGTGCCCCATATCAACAAGGCCATACCTCGTGTTCCTCCTTATCCACGCGCCACAGGATACTGGGCAGCTGGCACACCCGTAAGGCTTAACGTTGTCCTTGATCACTGTATTCGTACCAAACTTCTCCAGGTTCTTGGTTCCGTAATCCCTAACCCCAATGCCAGCCCAGTTCTTAATTGGGGTGTCGCCGGATAATACGCTTGTATCAAGCGTGGATATTGTTCCATACTTATGCCAGATCTCGTAGGCCTTAGCCCTAGTTGTCCTTAAGGCGTCAAGCATCTCCTTAATCCTTTGCCTGAGCAGGTCTTTATCATGTATTACTGGTTTCTTGTCACCGACAGCCACTATTGCCTTTAACCTCTTACTACCCATCACTGCAGCGAGCCCAGACCTACCGTAGGCCCTACCATACTCATTAATAATAGCCGCAATTAATTGAAGCTTCTCGCCAGGCGGCCCAATACTAACCACCTGGGCGCCCTTGTATCTACTCCTTAATTCATCCTCTGTTTCCCTGGTGTTCTTGCCCCATAGGTCCACGGCGCTCTCTATGTGTATCTCGCCATTATCTATAAGTATGTAGACGGGTTTCTCCGAGACACCGGTGACGAATATTGCATCTAGGCCTGCCTCCATTAATTTTGGCCCAAACCTACCGCCTGCGTTGGAATCCCCCCAACCACCTGTCAGTGGTGATTTGCCCACTGCCATTGACCTACCAGTCATTGAAATGCCACTGGCGTTTAGGAGCCCGGAAATCATGCCCAGTATGTTGCCTGAGCCGAGTGGATCGACCCTAGGCTTCATGTGGGTATATAGGAACCAGGCGCCGAGACCGTAACCACCGAGGAAGTCCCTATATACATCTTCAGGTACTTGTATTTTCTTAACCTCACCTGTTGTGAGATCGACAAAGCCCACAATCCCATTGACACCCTTAATAGTCACAGTATTAGCAGGAAATGGTCTTTTTTAAAGATTAGCCATAGAGAATTTCTGGTGGCATTTGCTTAGTGATCGAGGCAGTTTGCATGTAAGGAATCTTTACCCACTGGTAATGCTTGTTCCTTAGTCTATAGAAATTAATTCCATTTATTGTAATGCATGCATTAAATGTTAATCGATTAACCATATAAGTATATTTATGTATTTTCTTATATTTATTACGTAATCCTTAATCCTGGCTTGTTAATATCTCTTCTACAATGGGAGAAGAGTTAATAAATAGGTCTGAAAAGCTTGGTATAATGCCTACCGACATAATGTGGGTTGTTGGTGGACCACAGGGTGGCGGCATCGATACTGGTGCCAGCGTCTTTATGAGAACCGTGGCCAGGGCCGGTTACTACGTAATTGGAGACAGGGAGTACTTCTCAAACATTAAGGGTAGACACAGTTATTTCATGGTTAGGGTTAGTGACGAGCCTAGGGGAGGTCTACTAAGCGCAATAGATGTCTTAGTAGCCCTTGACGCAGAGTCAGTGTTTACGCACTTCCAGGACATTAAACGTGGCGGTTACCTAATAGTCGATACATCAACCTTCAACACAAAGCTTGAGCAGATCCAATACATGGAGGATGAATTCAAGGAGAGACTCAGGGAATTCTTCAGTAAGTCCGGTATCGAACCTACTGTTAAGGGAGTAATCGATTATTTAAAGAATAATGGTGTTAACATCATAACAATGCACTACGCCGATCTACTCCAGGATGTCAAGAAGAAGCTTCATGACATAGACCTACCGTCGCTAATTGGCAGATACTCAAACGTTGTAATGACAGCATATTCAACTGCCATAATGGGCCTACCCATTGATTACGTGTTTAAGGGCCTAGAGGACGTATTCACTGGCAGAAGAGGCAAATTGCTTGAGTATAATAAGGCCATTGTCGAGATCGTGTATGAGTATGCAAAACCCCTCAAGTCAAGTATAACCTTACCACCGATAAAGAGGGATACAAGGGCTATAATTGTTAACGGCAATGAGGCCGTGGCAATAGGCAAGATACTTGGCGGACTCAGGTTCCAGACCTACTACCCAATAACGCCCGCAGCCGACGAATCATTCTTCATAGAGGCCCACAATATTATTAGCCTTGATCCAGCTACCGAGGAGGCCAAGGCCCTGGAGAAGGCCGGCATAGTGGTTGTTCAGACCGAGGACGAGATATCAGCAATAAACATGGCAATAGGCGCCGGGATAGCCGGCGCCAGGGCCGCAACGGCAACGTCAGGGCCTGGACTGAGCCTGATGGTTGAGGGTACGGGCTTTGCCGGGATGAATGAGATCCCAGTTGTAATAACGCATTATCAGAGGGCTGGACCAAGCACTGGCATGGCTACAAGGAACAGTCAATCTGACCTAAGGTTCGTAATGCACATGGGGCATGGCGAATTCCCAAGGATAGTAATAGCCTCAGGCGACCACAGGGAGGCCGTTGAGGACGCATTCAAGGCCCTTAACTGGGCCGAGAAGTACCAAATACCAGTCATACACTTAGTGGATAAGGCATTAGCGAACTCCTACTCAATGGTTGTTTGGGACCTTGATAAGAAGTCGCTGAAGATTGATAGGGGATTGATAGTGACAAATAATGACAATGACTATAAGAGGTTCAAGTTAACAAAGAACGGCGTATCACCAAGGTCAATACCTGGACCAGGGCCGATATTCTGGCTAACAGGCGATGAGCATGATGAGCACGGACATATAACAGAGGACCCAGTCACTAGGATGGATATGTATGAAAAGAGGATGAAGAAGCTTGAATTAGCAGATAAGGAGATACCAATTACAGATAAGGCTAAGCTTTATGGCCCAGAGAATGCAGACATTACCTTAATTGGCTGGGGTTCAACCAAAGGCGTTATTTTAGATGCCATGAATATGTTAGGCAAGGAGGGTTACAGGGTTAATTTCCTGCAGCTTAAGATGTTCATACCATTCCCAAGCGAGTTTGTGAGGAATGTACTGAGCAAGAACCAGTTGATAATTGATATCGAGTCGAATTATGAAGCGCAGGCAGCAAGTGTGATTAGGGAGAAGACGGGTATCGAGATTAGGCATAAGGTTGTTAAGGTTACGGGGAGGCCCATATTTGTTGATGAGGTTTACGAGGCAGTCAAGAAAATATTGAAGGATAAGGACGAGAAGATAATACTAATGAAAGGGCCCTAATCATTTAAATTGCTGTTAATGGAACTCCCATTCTAAAACAATTTATACCAGCACTCTGAGTATACTACGTGAAGGCAGTTACAGTTATACCGGGTATACCAGAATCACTGAGGTTAATGGATATTCCTAAACCAAACCTTGGTAAGGGGCAAACCCTACTTAAGCCAATCAGGGTTGGTGTTTGCGGAACCGATAAGGAGATAATTGAGGGCAGGTATGGCAAGGCACCCGAGGGCAGTCAATACCTAATTCTTGGTCATGAGGCTGTTGCTGAGGTTGTGGAGCTTGGTGATGGTGTTGATAATGTGAGTGTTGGCGACATTGTCATACCAACAGTAAGGAGACCACTTAATTGCGACTTGCCAGTGGACTTTTGCCCAATCAATCATTACCTGGAGCATGGGATTTGGGGATTGCATGGTCATGCCGCTGAATACTCGGTGACGGATGCCAAGTACCTGGTTAGGGTGCCTAAGGAGGCCATAGACGTCGCCGTACTCACCGAACCCCTAAGCATCGTCGAGAAAGGCATTGACCTAGCAATAAAACTTGGACAAGCAAGGTTTGATTGGAAGCCGAGGACTGCATTAATACTTGGTGCTGGGCCTGTGGGTTTATTGGCCACCATGACTCTGAGGTTGCTGGGTCTAAGTACCGTAACTACAGCGACTAGACCACTGGATAGTCTAAAGGCGAGGCTCGTTAAGGAACTGGGTGGTACATACGTAGACTCAGCGGTTGAACAGATAACTGGAGAGTTCGACATAGTAATTGAAGCCACGGGATCACCACAGGTAATTAATGATGGATTAAAACACATGGCGCCGAACGGCATATACGTACTGCTTGGTGTATATCCTAGTGGCGGTTCTCTGAGCAACCTCGGAGAGTTAATGACGAATGTCGTGCTTAATAATAAGGTTATTGTTGGCTCTGTAAACGCGGGGATCAAGCACTTCGAGATGGCTCTGGATCACTTGAAGAGGGCTAAGGAGGAGCTCAATAATTGGCCTGCTAAGTTAATAACAAAGAGGGCGAACCTTAATAATTACCAAGAGGCATACACCTGGACCCACGATGATATAAAGACTGTACTAGAGATAACCCCTTTATAAAACTATGATGATCCACAACCCAGGTAATTACTTATGACTAAGCTGTCATATGTAATCACCACCAGCTCTAGATCCAAAGAATACGATAGTACTCTTAGGAATCTCCTGAATTAACCTTCATGTACTCCCTGCAACTTATCACCATCCTCAACGTACCTAGCCAGAGTCCTTAGAAACTGACCCAATGAATCCGATGAGCCTCCTTACATACCCTATACACCTAACTGCGGTATCCTCATTATAAACCCATGGCTTCCCACCAAGATAACGAGACAGGGCATGCTCACCACTTAATGTCTGACTCCTTGAAGGATGTGGGTTAATATAATAATAAGTAAGAATAATAAGTTATAAGGATTTTTATAGATATATCATGGGGTTTGTATGAGGATAACCGACGTCACCACATATGTGGTTAAGGCCTATGTTGGTAAGCCCGTCACAGGTTTCAGGGGATTCTATGAGGATGTTGCTTCGAGGATTAGTCATGGCTTTACCGCGGTTTACGTTAAAATAACGACTGATGAGGGATTGATTGGCTGGGGTGAAGCAATAGCCAGGGAAGCCCCTGAGGCAGCGGCCGCAGTTATTAATAGTTTATTCAAACCAATGCTCATTGGCAAAGATCCGCTGGATAACGAAGTTCTTTGGGAACAACTATTCTCCGCAATGAGGATCCGCGGGCATTACGCTGGTTATTACGTAGAAGCCTTATCTGGGGTCGACTTAGCCCTATGGGATATCAAGGGTAAATACTTTGGGAGACCCGTGTATAAGCTACTTGGCGGTGCATTTAGGGATAGGGTTAAGGCCTATGCATCATCTGTGCTCTTCATGAACCCTGAGGATACCGTTAAAGAGATTGAGAGATTAGTCCAGGAGGGGTTTAGATACGTTAAGATTAAGATTGGTAGAGGCTATGACATGGACAAGGCCGTGATTAAGGCTATAAGGGACTCGCTGGGTAATGAGGTTGAAATCATGGTTGACGCTAACACGGCCTATAATGTGTCTACTGCCGTTAAGGTCGGTAGGATGCTCGAGAAGTACGACGTACTTTGGTTCGAGGAGCCTGTACCACCTGACAATATTGAGGCTTACTCAAGGATTGCGAAGGCCCTTGATGTACCGATAGCCGCCGCCGAGACACTATTTACCAAGTATCAGTGGCTTGAGTTCATGATTAAGGAGGCCGTAGACATAGTAATGCCAGACATAGCCAGGGTCGGCGGTATAACGGAGGCCATGAGGATTGCAGCACTGGCCGACGCCTTCGGCATACCCATGACATTCCACGTAGGCCTATCTGGAGCTGCCTGTAGGGCTGCAACACTCCAGTTCATAGCATCACTACCAAGCCACATAACCTTCACACCAACCTATGAATACTACTACATTGAGAAGAATCCGTTAGCTTACGAGGTAGTTAACGGAACGTTTGAGATATTCAAGAAAGATGACGTAGAGGTACCTGGCAAGCCAGGTTTAGGTATTGAGCTAAACGAGGAGAAATTAAGAGGATATGTTTCCTGAGAAGCTAAGCGTTGACTTAATTTTGATAAGTTCGGTAAAACATTATTTTATTTATCGTTATTTGGTAGTTTTTTCATTATTTCATCTATTACCTCCTGCCTAGACCTTCCCTGGGTATTTATATTAAGGGCCTTGGCTATCCTGAGTAGGTCTGGGTCTATTGCCTCGTTTATTGTCTTTTTTATATCCAAGGTGGCATTGTTTATTGATACCTTTGTCTCATTAATAGGCTCATTAACTTCTCTCATGAAGTCCTCCATGGACCTCCTGGCCCAGTTATACCACCTACCCAACTCCCTGGCAATCCTTGGTAGTGCCTCTGGTTTCCAGGCGATTAGGATTAGTAGGAATAGGAAGATCAATAGGCCTGTTTGACCGTCGAGGATTAGGTAGACATGCATTTTTGAGTCCCTTGTTGAATTTCACTTATTACTCATCCTCCAATTAATCTCCTTAATCAAATCCTCCTCACTCTTACCCCTGGTATCAATACCCAGTTTTTCAGCGATCTCAAGAACCTTGGGATCAACACTGGCCTTTGTGGTTGCAGGCCCATTCCTCTGCTGACCAAGGGCCTTATTAATCTCCGCAAGCAACTCATCCCTACTCTTCCCACTTGGGTCAATACCAAGCTTCTTGGCAACCTCAATGAGCTCAGGCTCCGGCTCACTCTCAGCGGCACCACGCCTAAACTCCCTAATGGACTGACCAAGGCTCCTGGCCAACTGGGGAATCTTACTCGGCCCCCAAATAACGAGGACAATAAAAGCTATAATAATCAAAACCAAAGTCTGAGTATCAATAAACAACAACACACTCATCGTAAATAAAGCAATAACTATGCCTTATAAAGTTTTCTCATAATCAAGGATAATTAAATTTGTACCTGCCTTTGTTTGTATATGTTTTTGCTCCATAGGTATCCTGTTTCGAATAGTGCTATGAACATTATGAACCATAGTAGTGTGCTCACCAGTGTTGGGTCTGGGTTTATTATGGATATGGCTACGAGGACCCCGAAGTAAATGTAGGGCCTATTCCTTGAGAGTGCATCGGGTGTTATAAAGCCCACCCGGGTGAGTAGGGCCATTGCCACGGGTGTTTCAAAGAGGAAGCCCGCGAAGAATAGTGTCGCTATTAAGGTGTCCAGAAAACCACTTGTGGTGAGTAGGTGCACAAAACCGAACAGGCAGCTCCAGAATAGGCTTATCCTTAGGAAGGCTGGGAATACGAAGTAATAACCAATGAACGCGCCTAAGTAGAATAATACCATGGCTATCCAGACATAAGTCCTAACAGCCCTTAACTCATGGGGGTAAAGGGCTGGTTTAACATATTGGTAGACTTCATAGACTAGTACGGGTATTGTCACGAGGAGTGCTATGACCATACTGAGTTCGACGCTGAAGACGAAGGGGCCGAGCACCGTGGTCGATATTATGCCTATGGGTTGTGTGGAATTACCAACAATGTAATTGCTGGAGCAGGTTATGGATTTAGCTGAGGAGATGACTTGGTTGAATACGTAATGCCTGAACACAAAGGCTATTATTGGGTTATACTCCATGGTGAAGAAGCCAATGGCCACCTGGGCAATGTTGTGACCATGAACACTAGGCATGGGTAGCCAAAGGGCCACAAAGACTATTGCGAAGACCAACAAAGCCCTCCTAAGCCTAACCCCAAGCTCACGAACATGCTCCCAAAAAGGCAACTCCCTATCAAAAGGCGGCCTATCCTCGTAGTCATTATTAGAATTGCTCACGAGAAATATAATAATTACTAGAATTAAAAAGTGATCTCACTATACACAAGGTTCAATTAAGAGGATCTATGCAAAGCTTGCTACAAAGATCTTTTGTTAATATCATATGAATCAATGGGTATTGCATTTAAATAATTGCCTCAGGCTCTATTTAGTACTGTGCCATGAGGTTAATAAGAGTTGAAGATTCAGTTGGCCAAGTGCTTGGTTATGACACAACATATGTGGGTAGGGATGGAGCGACAGTACTGCTACCCAGGGGCCACGTAATCACTAAAGATGATGTTGAGAGACTTAGGGATTCCGGCGTTTACTTCGTGTGGGTTGAGGGTAATGAAGAGTCAAGTGACTTAATGTATGAGTGGGAAGTTTCAGAAAGGGTGGCCAGGGCCGTGGCTGGGGATAACACGTACGTTAAGCCCGCTAGGCAGGGCTCCGCTTGGATCATGTCCAGTATTAATGGTGTCCTCAGGGTGGACATTAATGGATTAGTGAAGCTAAATCTAAGCGGTAATGCCTTGCTAATAACTAAGCAGGATATGAACGGTGTCGTTAAAGATGAACTGGTGGGCATTATAGACGTTATACCACTGAGTATGCAGAGGGAAGAAGTCGAGGAACTGCTGAGGTTCGGGAACTTAATTAACGTCGTACCCTTCAGAAGGAGAAGAATTGGTGTTATAATTACTGGCACTGAGATCTACCAAGGAAGGAAGAAGGATCTTTACTACCCTATTATTAGGGCTAGGACAGATAAGTATGGTTGGGAAATAGTATTTAACACAATAGTACCTGATGATGAGGATAAGATAATGAGCGCGATGAAAGAGGCTATTAATAATGGCGCCGAGGCCTTAGTGATCACTGGCGGCATGTCCGTGGACCCAACAGATAAGACGCCGATTGCAATAAGGAGACTTGGGGCTAAGGTCATAGCGTATGGAGTGCCCATTAAGCCAACGACTATGGTCATGATAGCCCTACTCAATGAGGCGCCAATACTTGCGGTATCAGCTGGAGGAATATACTACAGCGATTATAATGCTATTGACATATTCCTACCAAGACTCATGGCAGATCTAGTGCCCAGTAGGGAGGAAATTGCGGCAATGGGCCATGGAGGATTACTACCAAGCTATAAGCCCGAGCAAAGAACTTAGTGAAGGTTATGTGTTTTGTTTTTGATTTGTTTATATTTTGAATATTGTTTTAAGTTTATTCTATATAATATTATTAAGTCCATATGAGTAATCCTTAAAATCCCTAAATTATATTATAGTTTAATGAAATTAACAAAACTTGTTCTGGAGCACGATGATTGGTCAAGCGTTGTTCCCAGTAATGTTCAGGCACGAACCATAAAGAGCATTCCCATTGAGAATAAAGACCTTATTATCGCATTAGTGCTGGTAAAGGCCCCTAATGCGCGTATCATTAAGGAAGCATTATATAGTATCAAGAGGAATAGGCGTGTAAAAAGCATTGAAGTACTTGATAACGTGATAACGAGAAGCTACGCTATGGCCTTACTAAGTATTTTATCAAGATACACGGATAGTATTACAGAGACAGCGGTTAATTTATCGGCAATATTCAGTGAGCGTGTACATGATAATAAGGAATATTGGACCTTCCTAATTAATGGCAAGTCGGCAGAGACTGCCCTTATTCAAGATTTAAAAGAAAGAGCTGAGGTGCTGGCGTATTATTCCTTTGATATCAAGGGTATGTTCAGGAATTATAGTAAATATACCCTTACTGATAATGAACATAGAATTTTAAAGACAGCATATGAGCAGGGATATTTTGAGTGGCCTAAGAATGCAAATGCTGAGGAGATTTCAAAGTCCCTTAATATAAGTAAGGTTACCTTCATTCAAGAATTAAGGAGGGCGCTTCGTAAATTGGTTTTAAAAGAATTAGATTTTGACAACGTTGATTTTATGGGATTTTATTGATTCAAGTATTCTGAAGGTCCTAATAGCATCCTCCATGGTAGATAAAGGAGGTCTTTTGTTAACGATTGTCTCATCTATGAAGTATGATACTATGTTGAAGAAGCTTTCCTGGAAGTCTATGGTTCTTGATTGATAGTAACTCGCGCTCTGTGAATATGTTAATGACTCCATGGAATTGAACGTAAATACCCCCTTTTCGAAAAATACCTTAACCATCCAGGTCCAGGAGGTTGGGGTTAAATCATCGCAACACCAACCACTTAGTATATGACCTACGACACCATTCTTAAACTTAAGAATTGCTATTGCTAGATCATCAATATTCTTATGTTCCTTATATGATACATTATCTAGGTAACCCGCCACGTACTCCACATCATTGAATAAAAACAGCAATGAATATACTAGGTGATATGCCTGTGTTATTAACGTACCATGATATTTCCTGGCATTCTCCTCAGATATCTTATGAAATACACTTGCAAACGCATAAAGCGGTTTCCCTAAATTACCGCGTGTAATGATATCCTTAAGCCTCATTATTTGCGGAGTATAGATGTAATTATGCACGGGCATACATATTACATTATTTTCCTTGCATGTCTTTGCCATGAGTTCTACGTCCGGTACTGTTAATGCAGGTGGTTTCTCCACCAACACATGCTTACCAGACTTTGCGGCTTCTATGGTCTGCGGTAAATGATCTTCATCTCTACTTGCAATTATTACAGCATCAACATCATTATCCTTACATAATTCTTCATATGATGAGTAGGCCTTGACACCGTACATTTTCGCAATTTCTTTTGCTCTTTCAAGTGAATGAGAGAAAACTCCAACTAGTTTACCATGCTTAGACCCTAGGATACCCTGTATATGTAACTTTGATATTTCACCCAGACCTGATACGGCAACGCCGACTGTTCTCTCCATTTCACTCACCTAGCTCGGCCTGGAATTTTTCCAGATGCTTAACTTTTTCATACGCATTTTTCAATGCCTCCTCGGCCTTGATTTCGCCTCTTACGGCCTTATTCAATATGGGCCATATATTTTCCGTAAATTCCCTCCATTTAACTACCTTAACAGGTAAGTAGGCCTCCTCAATTATTTTCCTGTAGACGCTTAATCTATGATTTTCAAAATAATTATCCTTAGAACTATCCAGGAGCATTGCAAATACGCTTGTTCTTGCCGGTAAAAAGCCCTGCGACTTGCTTTCAAAGTATTGATTTTCTGTAGACACCATGAATAAAACAAAAGTCGTGGCCAATCCCTTCCTCTTGCTCCACCTAATTACGCTTAATCCATGAGAACCACCATAAACCCATAAACCGCCTTTTCCCTGGGGAGGCAAGGCAATACTAAAGTCATCCCATATACTTGATTGCCTTGGGTCTCTAAATACATAGTCCCAACCAGGCCAATCAAGAACCATAACCACCTCACCAGTTTTAAATGC
The DNA here is from genome assembly GCF_026000775.1 of Vulcanisaeta souniana JCM 11219. GTDB lineage: Archaea > Thermoproteota > Thermoprotei > Thermoproteales > Thermocladiaceae > Vulcanisaeta > Vulcanisaeta souniana. The sequence goes on from NZ_AP026830.1 coordinate 2,406,701, forward strand.
CTGACTTACATCATCATAGAAGAAGTCAGGTGTACGCGGGTGGGTTATTTTATACTTTACATGTAAATCAGCAAGAAATTGAAGAGCTTCTATACCTTCCTGTGAATAAAACGCAAAATGCTCGCCATCAATTAACTTACCACCAAATGAATGTAGAATTTCCATAAACCGACCAACTAATGCATGTCCGCGGGCAGCGAAGGTGTACGGGTACATATCAATTTTATTTTCCTTGATCTTAATAGCCACCTGCAAGAGCTCATCCCATGTCTTAGGTGGTTCTTCACCTATTTTATTAAATACTGATGTACGGTAATGAAGTGAAGACACATCAATAAATCTTGGTGCTATAAGTACCTCCCCCTTAACCGTCACAGCTTTCTTGAGCGGGCCAGGTAAATCGTTCAGCATTATCTTCGTGCTTTCTGGGTCTGTTTCCGTAAGATCTAAATAAAGATGTTTATAGGACCTAAGGAAACTAGTGTGGGAAGAAATAACATCAACATCTTCACCGCCATTAAGGTTATCCTTAAACGCATTAAGTTCTGGATGTGAAAATTCATGTAAAATATTTACCTTTATTGAGTATTTACGTTCAAAATCAGGTATTTTGCTGTATAGCACTTCATATGGTTCAAAGCCCTTGCCGCCTATTAAAACGGCATTGAGTACATCCATTAGTATTAAAAGTCCTGGATCATATTTAAACTATAATCCTAACCCTGTTTGAATTCAAGGAGGAATTTTAAATTTTAAATTTTGTTATACTATTCGATCAGTGGAAGCCTGTTGCAACAAATGATTGGTCTGAGCCAGCGGGTACTGGCCATGGTGAATTCAGTCCAGGCGGTGCTGGTACTAATCCCGTCTTCTCCATGCAATCGTAAGCATAGTATGATGGTGCCTGTATTGCAGGATTCTGCGGCGTGAGCTGCTGAGCAAGTAATAATAGGTATATTGGTGGTGGTGCTATGTGATCGAGAATCATGGAATACGTAGCATTGCATGAAACCACAGTGTATGTTGGTGAGAATATAGTGGCGTTAGCAGGTAGGTTTAATTGCCCTGTATATATGTAGAAGCCAGCCCAAGTTGCCCAATAGCCCATGGTAAATGGTACTTGCTGTATCGTCATTATCACTGTACCATTTTGAATTAACTGAAGCCATGTCGGTAATTGTGCATCGAAACCAAGTATGTAAATGCCTCCTTGACCTATCTTATATCCAGCAGCCTCTAGTGCCTCCACATTTGCTATGGCCGTTAATAAATTAGCATCTAGATATGCAGTAACTGACGTACCGTATTTAGGCACTACCTCACTTATTGTTGCATAGGCCTGTGCCTGATCATCCTGGTTTGCCTGTATTACCCCTAGTATTTGCGCAGTACCGTTTTGTACCAACGGCTGAAGTACTTGTTCAAAGCCCTCCGTTCTTAATGCTAAAGTCTCCACACCCGGTAGTCCAGTTACTAATACAAACTTCCATGGAGTGGGTACATTCTGCTCACGGAGGTACCCCAGGAATGATAGCAATTCCTTCTCGGCCGCTATTTCATTATTGGTTCCAATGTACAGATTTCTAGCGGCCTGGTTTGGCACGTCTCTGTCAACCAAAATTACGATTATGCCCTCCTGGCGAAGCTTAAGAAGCTCGCCCTGTACAGCATCAGAGACAGTACCTATTACAATTATATTGGGATGCAGTGACGCAGCCTCCTCTAATTGGGATATTTGTTGACTCACGGTTGTTGCGTCAAACTCCTCATAATTCACAGTATAACCTAGCGATCTAAGCTGTGAAACTGCAGTTTGTATACCTTGAGTTATTAGGTTGTACCAGAAGTTCGCTGGGGCTGGGTTAAAGAAGAAAATGGTGATTGTCTTATTACTGGCGGGGGGTGCTGTAACGGTCACAACCGTTTTAGATGAATGCACCATGGCTAAGTAGCCAGCAACTGCAGCCAATACTATCACTATTACTATTAACCCTATGGATAAGGTTTTCCAGTTCATACCATTATGCTTGTTGCTTATGTTCTTTATAAATATAAATCCTAACTAGGTTTTATTAAAATCTTGAGGAGGGAATATTTATAAGAAATTAAATGTACTATTTCGAATGATGCCTACTAATGCTAATAACGAGGACAATGTATTGTTACTGGCCGAAAACATAACAAAGAGGTTTCCTGGTACTGTAGCTCTGGATAACGTAACCTTCGATTTAAAGTACGGAGAGGTACATGGACTCCTCGGTCAAAACGGCGCTGGCAAATCAACCTTGCTAAAAATATTATACGGCTATTATAGACCTGATGGCGGTAGGATGGTAATTCAGGGAAGGGAGGTGAGGTTTCATAATACAGCGGATGCGCGTAAACATGGAATAATATTAGTTAATCAGGAAATTACGTTAATGCCCCACCTTACTGTATATGAGAACATTGCCCTATTGGGGTTCCTATGGGGAAGGGCATTTTCCAATTTTAATAAAAATGAAACTAGGTCCAAAATTAAAGATTTAATGGGTAAATATGGTATTGAATTAAATCCTGATTTGAAAGTACGTGAGTTAAATGCGGCAAGTAAAATGCTTGTTCAGATACTAGCGGCATTAAGCATGAATGCCAAAGTAATACTCTTTGATGAACCAACAAGCCCCATGTCGCTCCGAGAGACCGAGCAAATACTTGACGTAATTAGAACGCTTAAAAAGAATGGAATAAGTATTACATTCGTAACACATAAGATCCAGGAGGCCATTGAGATTTGCGATAGAATTACAGTACTAAGAAATGGTAAAGCTATTGGTACCGTAAATAGCTCCAATGTAACCGAAAAGGAATTGGCAGAGATGATGTTAGGTACAGAGCTTAAGGAGTTTTACTCCGTTAAGGAGGGCTGGGTAAATAAGGTAGTAGAAATGAAAAATGCTCCAAAAGTCCCTCTTATTGAACTCCATGATGTATATACAATTCCTATAAAGCTTACTGATGTGCCATTAAGGGGTGTTAACCTGAGGATTTATGATGGAGAGGTAGTTGCGGTATTTGGTCTAATTGGTGCTGGTAAATCAGAACTTGGTAGGTTATTGGTAGGCCTAGGAAAGACCAGCAAAGGAAGGATTCTATATTATGGAAAGCCCATTAAAATTAAATCACCCACCCATGCGCTAGAAAAGTATAAGATAGCTTATTTACCTGAGGATAGAAAAACCGATGGAATAATACCGCATTATTCAGTGGCGTCAAATATATCAGTATCAGCCTTGTCCGTGATATCAAGGATCAAGTTTTTACTGGATTTGAGAAAGGAACATGATCTGGCTACTACGATGATAAGGTCATTTAATATAAGGACCGCATCACCCTATGTTAAGATTACCTCGTTAAGTGGCGGAAATCAGCAAAAGGCACTTGTCGCCAGGGGACTGGCAAGCAAAGCTAAATTACTTATAATTGATGAACCCACAGTTGGCGTTGATATAGGGGCAAAGATAGAAATAAGGAAAACCATTTATAAATTGTCTAAGGAAGATAACGTATCAGTATTAGTATTAACTAGTGATCTTGATGAGGCATTGGGTATGGCCGATAGACTGTACTTCATGCATGAAGGTAAAATAATAAGGGAATACGTAATTAAGCCAGATAATGTTGAGGATGTACGTAAGAAAGTAATAGAAGACTTAGCCCAAGCATCCACATATGGTGCCCAATTAACCTAGTTAGGAATTTACCTTAAAAATAAAATTAATATTAATTATGCGATGAGTTCAAGCGATGGCAAGTCAGAAACCGTTGCTGTTGAGAAAAAGAAATCACAACGTAGTGTCTTAAGGAGATTTTTAGACTTTTATAACCAGCAGGAAATTGCAAGACCTCTTATTCCCTTTATAATAATACTGGTGGCATCAATTGCCTTATCGCCACAGTATTTCTTATCTCCATCCAACCTTAAGGTGGTACTATTTCAATCAGCGCCAATAGCTTTACTGGCCCTTGGTGAGGGCATGGTTATAATAATGGGAAGTATAGACTTGACTCCTGGTTCGGTGTCAGGGCTCTCTGCATTGGTAACGGGACTTGTTACATTATCCACTGGAAATATTACATTAGCAATAACTATAGCAATACTTGCTGGACTCGCCGTAGGCGCTATAAATGGACTTTTAGTTAGTAAGTTTAAGGTCTATTCATTCATAGCAACACTTGCCGGGCTTGAAATATGGAGGGCTGTGGATTTAACAATAACAGGAGGGTCACCCATATATGGACTTACACAATATAGTTTTTTAATGAATGATTTTCATACATTTATACCTCTTGTTTTCATAGTAGCATTGGCAATTACCTTGGTATTTTGGTACTTATTAACAAGGACCACATGGGGACGCATAATATACGGTATTGGTAGTAACGAGGAGGCCGTTCGATTAGCAGGTACCCATGCTGACCTAGCGAAATTCCTTGCGTTTACAATAGCCGGTTCGCTCTATGGATTAGCAGGGGTTATGTTGGTGGCTACTGGAGGTTATGTTGTTGATCCCTGGACCGCCTATGGATATGAATTATATGCCATAGCTGCCGCTGTTTTGGGGGGCATTGCATTGACTGGAGGTACTGGGCATCCAATAGGTCCATTCTTTGGTGCATTAATATTAACAATATTAACTGATATATTGATTATAATGGGGATAACTCAATATACAATACAGGAAATTATTATAGGGATAATCTTAATAGCAGCAGCACCTGCATTAACCAGAGGATTAAGGTGGGTGAAGTAAGCATGTCCGTATTAGTTACAGGTGCAAGTGGGCAAATTGGTAGATTTGTAATTGATGAGTTGCTTTCACGTGGTTATGACGTGGTTGCATTTGACGTGCGGTTTGACCCATACCTAGTAAGTAAATCAAAAAGTAATGATAAGCTCAAGCTTGTTTCCGGAGACATAACTGATATTGAGGAAGTATTAAATGCAGTTAAGAAATATAATACTAAGAGGATAATACATCTAGCGGCCCTTGTTTTATTTGAGTCACGAATAAGGCCCTTGAAGGCCATTAAAGTAAATATATTGGGCGCATTAAATATGTTTGAGGTAGCTAGATTAATGGATTTGGAACGAGTCGTTTATGCAAGCTCTGAGGCAGTTCTTGGTTCCCCAAGCGATTATAGTCTGAAGGTAGTTAATGAAGATGTCCATCCATTGACCCCGCCTGAACCATATTCAATAACTAAGTTTGTGGATGAATCATTTGGTGTATTTTACAGGGATGTGTATAATGTGGATGTTGTTGGCGCAAGGCTTACATCTGTATGGGGTCCTGGACGCTATACTGGTTATACCGGTCAATTCAATAATTTCCTCAGGGAATTAATACTGAAGGGTTCCGCCAAGGTGCCTGAGGACTTTGCATATACGGAGGCAAAACTTAGATGGTTATATGTACGAGATGGCGCCAGGGCATTCGCGCATGTAGCTTTAGTTGATAAGGCCAAGGTAAGAAGATCGATTTATAACATAGGCAGTGGAAGTTCATGGAATGTAATCAATATGTTAAATGTAATCAAGGAAGTATTGCCTAATGCAAAGGTTGATTTTACACCATTAAGTAAACCCACGGAGAACTCTTCAAAGATACCAGGGCCGGCTGGACTTGATGTTGACTGTTCAAGATTATACAATGAATTAGGCTTTGAAGAAAAATATGGACTCAAAGGTGGTCTTCTGGATATGATAAATTATGTAATGAATTATGAAAAATAATAAATATTTTTAAATTAAAATGACTCAATATATCATGCTTTTATTATAGTTAATCAGATAATGCTTATCAATAGCAACAAATTACATACCTTCTTTACCGCTAAATATCTTTTTAATAAGCTTCATTACTAATCTCTCTCGGAACGTCTCTGCATCTAATCGATCATACTAGGTTTAATAACTCGTTAAATCAATACGGTAATGCGGAAAACCTGAAGAGATATTGCATTAGGGGCATTGCCATAATTGATCTTGTGCTTGATGAAAATATCCAGAAGCAACTCATTGGAAAGCACTATGTTGAGTAATGAACTTGCCAGGAAGTACATGACCAAGACCAAGGAGTATGTGGGTAAGGGTAACGCTGTACAAGCGTCGGAGAAGGCAGACAAGGCACTGAGGAAGTCGTGAAGGCACTAGCGCTAAAAAACGCAACTACTTGAGTACCAGGAGGTAATTAAGAAAGCAGGTGATGCACACATAAATTAGGCACTGCCGTAATAAGTTACTAAGGGCATCAGGCAACTGGGTATTTAACAGATGGAACGGTGCATATATTCTCCATGTTTGGATTTTCATGAGACCGAATTGACCGTAGACGAAATAGTTAGTTATATGGATTAGGTTGAGAGAATTGTTAAGGATACTGAGAGAAAACTGACGCATTAATCAGGATCAAATATGTAAAATAAAGTGTTTTTAAATGGTTTATGCTATAGCATCGCCGTGGCATTTTTCGGTTGGGTTGGGAAGGTATTATATGTTGATTTAAGTAATAGTAAGACCTGGATAGAGAGTGTTAGTGGGGATGTTTATGATAAGGTGCTTGGTGGTGAGGGTCTTGCAGCATACATAATCTATAAGCACCTTAGGGGGATAAAGGGTCCGCTTGACCCATCTAACATCCTTGTGTTTGCAACAGGACCCTTAACGAGCGATATCATTCCGCAGAGCGGTAGGGTATCTATAGGGTTCATATCGCCACTGACCGGGATATGGGGTTCAACCCACGTGGGTACTAGGTTTGCCTATGACTTGAAGAGGGCTGGTCTTGACGCCGCGATCGTGATAGGTAAGGCTGAGAAGCCTGTTTATATATACATTGCGGAGGAGCAGGCAGACATTAGGGATGCCAGTAGGTACTGGGGTCTTGACATAGTGGAGACCGTGAATTCGCTGAGGAGGGACCTTAATGATCAATCAATTAAAGTGCTTGCCATTGGACCTGCTGGGGAGCACTTGGTTAAGTTCTCGACGATAGCAAATGAGGAGGGTATCGGCGGTAGGGCTGGGGGCGGCGCTGTCATGGGTAGTAAGAACCTGAAGGCCATAGTCGTTAAGGGAACTAGGCCCATTGAGTATGCGTATCCTGAGGAGTTGAGGAGGTATGTTAGGGAGTTGAATGTCAAACTGGGTAGTTCCGCAAGGGGTGCTTCGCTTAGGAAGTTTGGCAGCGCTGGTAGTGTGGGTGTGTACAATGAAATCGGTAATATTCCTGTGAGGAACTTTGCCTGGGGTAGGTGGGATGATAATGAGGTCTTCAAAATAACTGGCGAGACTATGACGAAGACCATACTCGAGAGACCATACCCATGCACCACATGTCCGGTGGCCTGCAAAAGGTTTGTTAGAGTTAAGCCAGGTAAGTGGTTTGATAGGGAGTTCAGGGGCTTGGGTCCCGAGTACGAGACCATATCACTATTCGGCACAAACCTGTTAATCAGTGACCTGGAGGCCATAGCCAAGATGAATGAGGAATGCGATAGACTTGGGCTAGACACAATATCCACAGGAAATGTGATCGGGTTCATATTCGAGGCAGCCGAGAAGGGCTTGATTAATAAGGAAATTGATGGGTTAAGACTTGAATGGGGCAATGCCGATACCGTGATAAAGCTAATACGAAAGATAGCCTATAGGGAAAGTATTGGTGACCTATTGGCCGAGGGCGTTAGGAGAGTTTCGGAGAAGATTAGTGGGCAGGACTTTGCAGTCCACGTTAAGGGTTTGGAAATGCCTGCTCATGATGGTAGGGCATTCTTTGCGCATGCCCTGAGTTTCGTAACGATTAATAGGGGTGCTGATCACCTGGGTTGGTCTCACATGCCGTGGAGAGGCATTGCAGTACCTGAACTCAGTATTAATGCAAGGGATGATAGGTATAACGAATCCGACGAGGTTGTGGACGTAGTTATCAAGATGCAGAACCTAATGACTTTATATGATGCACTAATAATGTGTAAGTACGCATTCTCAGCTGGATTGACCGTGTCAGACATAATAAACCTACTAAGATACACAACAGGTAAGGAGTATACAGTGGCGACACTCATGGAGATTGGCGACAGGATCTGGAAAATAGAGAGGTGGATAGATAATCAACTCGGGATAACGAACAAGGATGACAAATTACCAAGAAGAATGTTGACCCCACATGCAAATAGGAACGATACCAGGGTTCCTTACGTAGTTGAGAAGTGGCTACCTGTATACTATAGGAGGCGTGGGTTGACGGAAGATGGGGTGGTTAAGGAACTCGATGTATGATTTAATCTATCAATCCTAAAAGGTTTATTTTCTGGAATTATGTTTAAGAATACTAAACTATTTATCGCATCATGTTATTAGAAAAGTTTTTAAAATACCAGAGGAGAGAAAACAGTAATGTTAAGGATAACGGATGTTAAAGCTTTTACGGTTCAATCAAATTTTGAATGGGGATTTATCAGGATATACGCTGGTGATTTATATGGAACTGGGGAAACCGCTGGATCACCATTGGCAATAAATAATGTAATACCCTACGTTAGAAAATTGCTTATTGGTGAGGACGCATTAAAACGAAATAGAATTTTGGAGAAACTTAAGTACGCGTTCTCCTACTCAGGCACCACGGTTTACTTCATTATTTCCGCAATAGATATTGCACTACACGACTTAATAGGTAAGTATCTCAATATACCTGTTTGGAGGTTAATAGGCGGTGACAGGGATGAAGTGAGGGTTTATGTTGATGCCCACGCATCGAAAAGTATGGAAATAGTAGATGCAGCATTGACAGAGGTATTTCCTGATTGGATAAAGCAATACGGTGATAAAACGAGGTTTGAAACAGAACGTATGTCCACACTTACGGAACCCATGGTAGGTAGGATCTCAACGCAGCAATGGAATAAGGATTATACACCAGAGAATTACGCGGAAAGAGCGAGGGAAATAGTTAACGAGGGATTTACAGCAGTGAAATTCGACTTAGACATACCAACACCTTACCTAAAGGATTATAACTCTAGGTCAGGCCAATTATCACTAAAAGACATTGATTACCTGACTTCTATTGTTAAAGCTGTCAGGGAAGCCGTTGGGGATGAGATCGATTTAATGTTCGATTTACACTGGAAATTCAATATTAATACGGCGGCAAAAATATGTAAGGCATTAGAGCCGTATAGGCCGAGGTGGATTGAGGATCCAACGTCAGCCTTCTCATCACTTACGTTAAACATGGATGAAATAAATCTTGTAACACAGAAGTGCTGTGTACCAATAGCAACGGGTGAAAATCTATTCACGTATTACCAATTCAAGGATTTATTAAAAACTGGTATTTCGATCTGGACGCCGGATCTGACTAAGGCTGGAGGCATTACTGAAGGCGTCAAGATATCTGAACTTGCCTCGCTTTTTGATATCGAAATATCTCCGCATAACATAGCCTCACCCATTGGTGCCATGGCGGCCGCGCATGCGATGTCTGTGGCTAATACCTTTGGGGTTCTAGAGTGGCATGCCCATGATCTTCCCTTCTGGAATGATATAGTAAAGCCAAAGAGACGTATTATAGATAGGGGCTTTATCAGGCTTACTGATGAACCAGGGTTAGGTATTGATTTAGACATGGATGCCATGAAGAAAATATGGTCTGACTTTGAAATATGAAGAAACCATGCATATTAATTAAAATACTCTGTACTTATTCCATACATCTCTTGCTGATTTACCACGCCTTAATTCCCTTTTGGCATTGCTCTCCTTAGTGACCTTTTCTATGGCGTGCGTGATTACATCATCAATCAGTTCACTTGGGATAATTACTACTCCATTTATATCGCCAAATACTAAGTCGCCACTTTTAATCTTAATACCGTTAATTATCACCTCCTTACCATAATCATCTGCATCACCTCTACCCTTAATATCATAGGGTACAAAACCCATTGAAAACACGGGGAATCCCATTCTTAATATTTGATGAGTATCCCTTGTGAAGCCATGCGCAATGGTGCCCCTGGCTCCTCTTGCCATTGCTGCCGTGCTTGTTAATTCACCCCAAGCCGCTGCTCTATTCTTTATTGATTCATCAACCTCAATTACAATAACAGCATCCTCTGGAATATTATCAAGAGCCTCAAGAATCCCCTTATATGGATTACCTGGGTCGTAATCCTTCACCTTATTTAAATGCATTGGATAGGCATATCCAATTACTACGAAATCAGGGTTTAATGGGCGTATATCACCTGGCAATACGTGATCTGAAACTCCTAACTCATCTAAAATATCTGATAACACCGGCGAATATAATACTTTACTCAAATAATCTAGATTTAACGCATTCCCCATATAATTACCTTATTGATTACCCTTAAATAAAGTAATAATATAACATGTATTATGCAACTAAATAATAATTTATCTTAACTCAACATAAAGATCCCTTACATGGATTTTCCCTACTGACGATTGATATAAATATTTCATCTGAACGAATTTAATGAAAGATGACATAATTATAGAACCAGACACATGATTAACTTATCGACCTTAGGTTATAAAGTCTTTGATAAGGTATCGGCACTGCGCTTGGGTCAACATGAACATCAACAACCACGGCCCTGTCAGAATCAAGGGCATCCATAAGCAATGGCTTAAGGTCCTCCCTACGGGTTATTGTAATACCCTCCGCACCCAATGACTTAGCTAATAACGCGAAGTCAATTCTCGGCAACCTAACCAAAGCCTCAGTAACACCGCCAAACCTAATCCTCTCATAAACACCCAAAACCCTATAGATCGAGTCATTAAACACCACTATCCTTGGCTTAGCACCATACTGAACAGCCGTTGAAACCTCAAGCCCAGTCATCAGAAACCCACCATCACCAACCAGGGCCACCACATCCCTATCCGGATAAATTATTGAAGTAGCTACCGCGCCAGGTACTGCAAGCCCCATCGAGACGTAACTAGTACTCGTTATGTAGGACTCGCCATCGTAGACGGGCATTAGAAAACTCTCGATCCTATGGGCACCAACATCACCAATAAATACAGTCCTACCCCTATTAAAGACCTCCCTAACAGCCCTAATGACCTCCCAAGGCTTAATTAAACCACTCACATCCTTATAATAACTCTCGACCTCCCTATTCTCAACAACCCATAACTCCCTGAGCTCATTAACGACATAGTCCCTACGCCTAACCCTTAAACTCCTCAGCGTCTCAAGTGATTTAGCTAGGAAATCCCTGGCGTCGGCATGCACCTTAATGTATGGTTTATATGCCCTGCCAAGGTCATAATCATCAATATTAACATGAATTAACTTACCACGAATCTCGAGACTATACCTACCAGTACCAATTTCGCTAAACCTATTGCCAATAGCCAACACGACATCAGCCCTCTTAATAACCTCATAAGCAACCATATTACCCGCCTTACCTGCGGCAACGCCGGCATAAAGTGGATGGTCAGGAGGCACTAATCCCTTAGCCATTATCGTAGTAGCCACAGGGGCATTCAAGGTCTCAGCAACCTTAATCGCCAATTCCCCAGCCCCTGACAATAACACGCCCCTACCAAGCAGGAGCACGGGGAACTCAGCATCAGCAAGCAGCTTAGCAACCTCCCTAGCAACATTACCATCAGCTACCGACTTCTCAACACCAATGCTGCTAACATTGACCGGGGAAACCTCAACCTCTGAGTCGAGTATATCCAAAGGCACCTCAATATAGACCGGACCGGGCTTACCACTAACCGCAACCCTATAAGCCTTGATCAAGGTCTCGGAAATACCACCAACACCATTCAACCTAAACGAAGCCTTAACAACATTGCCTAGGGTATTGAATTGGGTGTCATCACGCAACTGATGCATGTGAGTGCCCTTACCGCCAACCACCGACGGTGCAATAATAATTAAAGGATCACCCTCAACAAAAGCCTCAGCAATAGGTGACAGGGCACCAAAAACGCCAGGACCAGCAGTAAGCACGAGCAAGCCAGGCCTAAGCAACAACCTAGAAGAAACAAGTGCCATGAAACCTGCGGAAGGCTCAAACCTCGAATTAACAACAAACCCACCCCTATCAATTAAGGACCTCAACAAACTCAAAATATTCTCAGCGGCCACAGTAAAGACGTACTTATTAACGTTAGTAAACCAATCAGTGATTGCTTCGTAAACCTTCATACAATGCTTACCTCATTTAAGGACTTAAGGGTTATTATTAACCTTATAATTTTAAATAGGTCAATAATACATATTAAGTTTAATATTTAATTGATAAGAAATATTAATAAATAATTCCCAATAAAGGAATTTGAACAAAGATGGGACCAGACAAGCTACTTATGCTCTATTAGGCCCAGAAAATAGGTTTCTTCCTTGATGCCTATTGATTTAATGTTCGTAACTGCAATGACCCAATATTAGTAAAGGTCTTGTTGCCGTCAAAACGCCAACACGAAATGCCAACACGGTTCGCCTATTTCATCACACTTTTTGATCAAGTCGGTATTACATTTTGGTAATTACGCCGAACTTAATCGGTAGGAGGAATATCCTGCTTTACACGTTGCTTAGTACCGGTATACTTAGTGCAGTCACCGCCGTAATACTTACGTATGTTCAAGTTGGTATTATAGCATACATAATATTTATAATAATAGGTTTATTGAGGACATATTCATTTACAGCGAATATACCGCAGGTAATGCTGTTTCTCTCAATATTATTTTATCCGGTGCCACATAACATGCGGATAATTGCCGTAATAATGCTAATGATTGATGGAACACTATCCGCAATGGGCATCTACATAGAATTAAAAACAAAGAGGCATTAGTTTAATGATATTAAGTGCATGGGTTGGTTTAGCGGCCTTTGCAATACTCCCTCAGGATCTTCATCAGCGCTATTCCGTCTTCATTTCCATAGCCTTTACCGCTGGCCATTATGTAGAATTGAACAGCAAGGCTGGCCATGGGCAATGGACAATTAATGTTTTTGGCCGACTCTAGTGTGTACATTAAGTCCTTTATTATGAAGTCAATTGGAAAATATGCCGAATAATCCTCCTTAAGTATTTTCTCATGCCTTGCATCGAACCAGTAATTATAAGCAGCAGTATCCTTGGCGGCTTTCAGAAAATCTTCAGCACTCATGCCGAACTTAGTAATGAATTGAAGACCTTCAAGGAACACCAATAATTGGGCAAAGCCCATCGTATTCGTTATCAGTTTAAAGGCCACCGCAGTCTCTATTCTACCCATGTAGTAGATCCTGCCTGAGGATAAGTCCGTCAGTACCCTCTGAACATTAGAATTCCCAAGGAGTTCCTTGGGTCCACCAATAAAGAGTGGTGTTTCACCCCTCTCGGCCTGAGGAACCGTTAAACCCAACATTGCCACGAGAAAACCAACGCCCTTCCTATTACACTCCTCGGCAAGTTTTAGTTTACTTGGTATGTCCGTGGTGGTGGTTTCAATCGCAATTAACCCAGGTCTAGGGGCCCTAAGGATGCCATTCTCGTCTAGGTAAACGCTAAGCATATCCTCAGACTTAGGTACATTAGTCAGGAGTACATCCACAATTGAGGCCATTTCGGCAGGTGAGGACACACCTTTGGCCCCAAGTTTAATGAAGTCCTCAACCTTAGACTTAACAATATCATAGACGTATAATTCATAGCCCCGTCTCAGTAGGTTACGAGCAAAGGCGCCGCCCATTCTGCCTAGACCAACAACACCAACTTTCATTAATGTAAATAACGTAATGCCATATTTAAACACTGATTATTACATATAATATTACTAGAAATAATCATTATTGCCAAGGTATGATGATATGATCTTCCTCAGGGCGTTCCTAAGGTGTATATTTACAGTAGCCTTACTGATATTGAATTCCTTAGCGAGATTATCGAGATTAATGCCCCTTGGGTAATTAAAGAACCCCTTGTGATAAGCTGTCTGGAGGATTTTTCTCTCGATTTCAGTTAAACTGTAAATGGGTGATGTAAATACCATGGTTTTTGGAAACCTACTTACTTTATAGGTTATTATTTTTCCATGATTGCTAAGTTCATTATGTAACTCAGTTAACGAAGTTTCTAGTTCATTGGTGTCTTTGGTGAAGAAGTATGCTGTGAAGTCCTTGGTTCCGCTGTCTACATACGAGCTTATCACGATACCACCGTGTTCAAGGATCACATACTTAAGCATGCCCTTAATATCCCCTAGGAAAACAAGTTCATAACTACGATTATTAATTTTACCAACTGAAACCACATCAACAATATTTCCAAGATACCTAAATCTTCTAATAAAGGACTTAACAGTACCACCTCTGTTCCCAGTTACGGTAATTACCTCGAAACTATAACCCCTATCATTAAATGGATAATAATACCTCATAGAAGTCCGAACACCCTCAAAATCCCTCGTATAATAACTCCAATCATTATAATGCTCAATCCGAACATAAAGCTTAGCTAATCTCACAGTAATAAGTATATTTTTTCTCTTATAAGTTTTATCTATATAAATTTGAAAAATTAATAATCAACATACTTACCAGGATTCATCAGATTGCTAGGATCAATTAATCTCTTTATGTTCCTCATCAAATTCAACGTAATAACATTGTTTCTTTCAATATATTGTTCATGTAGCAATGATTTCTTTTGAAGACCAATACCATGTTCACCGCTTATGGTGCCACCTAATTCAATAGCTATCCTGGCAACTTCCTCATATATCTTCTGCGCCATATTCTCCTCGCCTGACTTAAATAGTATGTGCGGGTGCATATTTCCATCGCCTATGTGCGCCAATATTGGCATTGGTCTCCCATACTTCATGCTAATGCTCCTTAGCTTGCCTATGGCTTCGACTAATTTTGATACGGGCACTGTTATGTCCTCAGAATAGAAGTTACCGTACATGGTCTTGATAGCCTCCCCAGCCCTTGATCTGTAATCGTACATTTTATTGGCATCCTTATCCATTAATTCATGCACTTCACCAATGCGAGACGCTATATCCATTAATTCAAGTGCATAATCATCCTCGATGATTATAAATACTAAACCACCGTTAGTCTCCTTAAGGCCTGCATTAAATACTTCATTCACGGCCCTTATTGAATAGTAATCCATGTACTCCATAAGCTCAGGTATGATGCCCCTACTCCTAACCTCATACACAAACCTAGCCAGCATATCCATATTATCTAAGTATACGATGAATACCCTAAGGTGCCTACGGGATAACGGCATAATCCTAAGCCAAGTCTCAGTGATTATGCCCAAGGTACCCTCACTGCCAACGAATAGATGAACTAGGTCATAGCCAGCCCTGTTCTTTCTCAATGGTTCACCAACCCTAATAGCATCGCCACTTGGCAACACAATTCTTAGGGCGAGTACCCAGTCCTTGACAGTGCCGTATCTCACGGCCCTCATACCACCCGCATCAGTCGCTATTATCCCACCTACAGTACACATGTAGTGACTAGCTGGATCAGGCGGGAATAAGAAACCATATTTATTAAGCTCCCTATTCAAGTCATCAAGTATAACACCAGGTTGAACCCTAACATACCAATCAACAGTATTAACCTCAAGTATCCTATTCATACTACGCATATCAATTAGGATGCAGTCATTGCAGGAAACGGCACCGGTAAGGCTCGTCCCAGCACCCCAGGGCACTATTGGTACGCGATACTCATTAGCTATCTTAACAATGCTAATAATGTCATTTTCATCACGCGGATAAATAATTATTAACGGCCTTACTGGAAATCCTATAAAATCACTCCTTGTCCCAAACTCGAACTTTATTCCCAATGAACTAATGCGCTTAATGACGTTATTCCTATCTGCCATATAATAATGAGATCTTGAGGGTTCAAATAAGTAGGCAATTTAACAGATTAGAGTACTCACTAAAATAATATTCTTAATATAACTATTCTGATGTCACAGGGAGGGCAATACTCAAGGGAAGAAATCGAGAAGGGTATAGCCAAGATCTACCAGACGGTGCTTGGTACAAAGAATATAACCGCAAGGTACATAGTCATATTGGCCCTGGCGTCATTATGGGTTGATGCCTATGATTTCGCTGCATTCACGTTCGGTACAGCTGCATTTAAGGCAACATTCCCATGGATGTCCTCCTTCCTATTTGGATTAGCCACTGCAGCAGTACAGATAGGTGCCACCATTGGTGCTGTAGCCGGTGGTTGGTTGACGGATAGGATTGGTAGGAGAAACATGTTCATCATAAACATGATTTTATTCACGGTAATGGCCATTGGTGCGGGCCTTGCCCCAGATCCGTATACATTCACAGGGTTCAGAATAGCACTTGGTTTTGCACTAGGTGCTGATACAGCCACGGGTTTCGCCTATATATTTGAATACCTGGAAAAGACACAAAGGTTGTTCTGGAGTAATTTGTGGCAGTTACAGTGGTACCTAATGTACCTCATTACCATAGCAATAGTTGTTTTACCCTTATACGCAATCCTTCATACGCTACTGCATCCTATATATTGGAGGGTAATCATGATATTGGGCGGTGTTTTTGCCTTTATAGTACTTATGCTACGAAGTAGAATACCTGAGTCAGTTCTTTGGTTGGCGTATCAAGGTAGATTGGCCACTGCAAAACGTATACTTAAGCAGACCTATGGTATTGACTTACCGGATGTACCTGACGTGGATGTTACATTAAGGAAGGTTGCAAGAAGCTGGAAGAGCGCCTTCAGTATATTCAGGAGGAATAAGTGGAAGGAACTTGTTTATTGCTTTAATGGCAACTTTGAGCAGGCTATTGAGTTCTACACATTTGGTTTCTACATGCCCTACATATTATTAACAATGCACTTGGCGGGTAGTTTAGCGACGATAGAGGCCTCGGCGGTCTTCTACGGTGTCGGCGTTGTTGCGGGTATCGCCACGGCTTACTTCACCCCCAGGATCGGCACTAAGTCTCAATACGTTTTAGGCGCATTCCTTGCCAGTGTAGCCCTATTTGGGTTAGCATTTACCTTCCTTTACCACTGGCCGTTATGGCTATTCGTACTGTGGGCCTCAGTATTCTACTTCGGCCACGTGATCGGACCCGCAAGTCAGGGTATGACCTCTATAAATGCAGCATTTGGTGCAAGTGAAAGGGGTACAGCCGCCGGTTGGGGATACTTCTGGGTGAAGCTTGGTGCTGTATGGGGCTCGTTCTGGGCACCCTACCTGCTAGTGGTGATTAAACCTACAGGCATGACTGAAGTACTCGGCATATACGCCTTGGCTACCGCTATATTAGGTTTAATCATAGGCTTTGATGCACGTAAGTATCACCCACCTGAACTTACTGAGGAAGTAAAGGCACAATAAGAATCAAATTCTAAAAGGCTAAAAATTAAAAATTATATTTCTAATATATTAGATTATGCATATAAGTAATCCCAAATCAACCTAGATACTGATGAACATTAAGTTTGCCGAAATAATATTAGAGAGCAAACCTTCCTGGTTTTGGCGCGTTCTTAGACAGGTCGGTGTTGAGTACGCCACGGGTGTTTTGCCCAGGTGGTTTGCTGATTGGAGGCAGATTGAGGAAGAGAAGCCCTGGGATTACGGACCTTTAATGCGTTATAAGAACATGCTTGAGGACAACGGGTTGAAGCTGGCTATTATTGAGGATAATCCTCCGATGGATGGCATTAGGTTTGGTATTCCCAGGGTTAGGGAGGAGGAGCTTGATAATGTGGCTAGGCTTATTGAGAATATGGGTAGGTTGGGCGTTAAGATCTGGGTTTATAACTGGATGGCTGGTATTGGTTGGGCTAGGACTCATACACACATTCTCAGTAGGGATGGTATGTACGTGAGCGGCTTTAACTACAAGAATATTGAGGGCGCTCCGCCTTATAGGCTTGTTAAGGAGTATGGCGTTGACGCGAATAAGCTTTGGGAGAATTTGAGGAGTTTTCTTGAGTATATCATGCCTCTTGCCGAGCAGAGGGGTGTTTACCTGGCGATGCATCCTGATGACCCACCAATACCTGAGTTTAGGGGTGTACCTAGGATCATGAATAGTGTTGAGTCTTTTGAGAAATTAATTAATTTAGTCAAGAGCGAGCATAATGGTATTACCTTCTGCATGGGTAATTTCACGCTCATGACTGATGATGTACCTGGAACCGTCAGGAGGTTAAGGGATAGGATTTACTTTGTGCATTTCAGGGACGTAAAGGGTGATAAGTATAACTTTGTCGAGACGTTAATTGGCGAGGGTAAGACTGACCTAGTTGAGGCTGCCAGGGCAATGCTTGAGATAGACCATGAATGGTATGTTAGAATTGATCACGCACCGACTCTCGAGGGTGATACCGAATTGGGTGCCGCGGGTTATAATTACCTTGGTAGGCTCTACACGATTGGTTATATCAAGGGTTTGTTTACTGCCGTGGCTAGGCAATTGGATAAATGAAGAGGTATTTATTATTAAAATTTATTCTTTAAACTACTCCTTATGATGTTAATGACCTCAACCATGTCCTTCCTGACCAGTTCCTCGTTGGTATACCTAGAGACCTCGCTGCCTAAACCGTTGTATTGGAACTCATGTAAATCCAGGGCTATCTCAACATAAAGTCTCAACTCCTTATCACCTATTATTGAGACCACCTCCCTAGGCCTTGAACTCAGCATGACAGCCATTAGCTAATCAAATCCTATTAACCACCTTATTCGACCCCAACCTCCTGGTGCCTGGGTAATGCTTTGCTAATTCATCCCTATGATCAACGGCTAGACCAGCCAAGTATTAACGGCCTGACAGGCCCTACCAGCGGCACCACTCAGCCGCCCATTCTGGAGAAACCTCTCGGCCAGGTCAGCCTCGTAGATGGTCTCCCTAAACCTACTTCCTCACGTCCATCCAGGGCTTTGTGATCTCCACATTCCCGACTCTGCGTGAGTTGATAAAATAGAGGACAAACCTCGCCATTTATGGCGGGGTAAAAAGTTTTTTAAGCTTCTACGACGCGTCCTTTTGCGGCACCCTCCCTTGGTCAACTCCTTGAGGATGGGGAGCGGGAGCCGACTTCTCCCGCAATACCAGGGGAGGGTGCCTACGAGGTTGAGTACTCAAACAGAAGGACTAATGTGGTTCGTCTCCTACCGAACGGTTTCCAAGAAAGAAAGCTAAGAAGACTAGCCAACGAATGTGCTAAGCTCTTTAACGAGTTAAATTATGAAAGAAGACAGCAATTCTTCCACGAAGGAAAAGTAGATCTAAGGGGAACATGGAATAAGTATTACGAGAAGTACAAGGGGGTTCTAGGCGTTAATGCACAGGCCGTATTGCAGAAGAATAATGAAGCGTGGAGTTCGTTCTTCTCTCTGCTGAAGCTGAAGAAACAGAAAAAACTACCCCCTCGTATGACTCACGTCTCACCACCTAAATATTGGAAGGACAGCGAGACTAAGAGGAGAAAGTTAATTCTAGTGGTTAGACAAGACCGTTATGAAGTTGACGAAACAAGACGTGTTATTATCCTCAAGGACTTCCACATGGAAATAGAGTTTGTAGGTAGGTTGAAGTGGTATGGTAAACAAGGTAGGTTAGAGATCATATACGATGAGGCAACTAACCGCTGGTATGCTCATATACCAGTTGAGGTTGGTGTAGAGGAAACAAAAACTGGCAAGAAGAGTAAGTATATTGTGAAGGGAGAAAGAAAATCAATTCAAGTTGAAGCACCGAAAGGTAACAAAGTCGCCTCTATCGATCTAGGTATCAACGTTTTGGCAAGTGTAGTAGTTGAGGACGGCACATGGTTGCTCTACAGGGGCGTGAGGGCTAAGGAGGACTACTTCTACCTACAGAAGAGGATTGCTGAGGTACAATCGATGGCGGACAAAACTAAGAATATCGGTGAACTTGAAGCATACGAGGTGTTGTCAAGAGAGAAAAGGAGACTATTCAAGAAACTATACAGGAGGTTACTGCACTTGTACAGAAACCTAGCATCCCATCTTGTTAAGACGCTGCATGAGCTTGGCGTGTCAACAATCTACTTGGGTTATCCGTTCGGCATTGTACAGGATAAGGGTAGCAAGTTAACGGTGAATTTATGGTCTTATCGTAAACTAATGGAAGCCATCGAGCTGAAGGCTCAGGAATACGGTATGAAGGTGTTTGAGGTTGTTGAATACAATACCTCAAGGACTTGCCCCTATCACAACGTGGAGGTGAAGAGACACCCTAGAGGAGTAGTAGGCTGTCCGTTTGGTCACAGATTGCACAGTGACTTAAACGGTGCCTTGAACATCCTTAAGAAGGCCATCGGTAAAGTAGTGTTAACGGTCAAAAAACCATTGTCTTTCCTAGTCCTCCATAACGGAGTAGCACCCATAAAGGGGTGTAACCCCTGAGACCTCGGGGAACCCCCGCCCTTCAGGGCGGGGAAGAGGTCAGTTGTCTTATCTGCGGCAACTCAGTAATGTGCCGAGGGGGTGTGGTTCGCGGCAATGGACTGTGCATGACGTGTCCATCGATGAGGTCATCGAGAGTTAGCTATAAAAAGGGTCTTCTCATCCTATCAAGCATGAGTCAAAAACCTGAAGAATTGAAGAACATAATTGAGGAAACAACGAAATTGGTAAAGGAGGGATATTCATTAACGAGCATAATAAAGGAGGTTACTGACGCGATTAACAAGGAAGTTGGTTTAAGTAGGATCATTTTCAATGAGATAAAGGAGTCAATGGTTAAGATAAGCCCAGGCAATGTGCCAGTGGGTTTATTCACGCAATGCGCCCTAATACCCAGTTACTACCTGACTGGTAAGAATCCAAGTATTGATTGGGGCGACGTAACAATGCATCTACTGGGTAAGATGATCCATAACCTCGCCGTAGCCGAGATAAAGGACAGGCTTGGTAATAAATGCATAGAGGGCGTGGAGGTTATGTATACGCATAACTCCTGGACGATGAGGGGAAAGCCAGACCTAGACTGCGGTAATTATTACCTGGAGTTCAAGACGATAATGGGTAGGGTGACGAAGGCTAGGTTATTCCACGACTTAATTCAGGCAGGCTTCTACTCAGCGGCTGGTAATAAAAACACCTACGTACTCTACATAGTGCTTAGTGACGGCGTGCTACGTAACATAGTGCCCATTGAGGTAATACCAGAGGTTGGTTATCCAGTCATTTATGCCTTCAAGCTTTGGGTTAAGGCTGTGGAGGGCGGTGACATAGGTGCTTTAGTTGCCAAGACAACATCATGCAAGGTATGTAGGTTTAGGGATATTTGCATAATGAGGACTAAGAACCCGCATGAGGTCCTGCTACCAGGTAAGGAATTACTTGATAATTACCTTGATTATGTTAAGCATGAGGTCTCGAAGGCTGGGGTTAAGGTGATTGGCTGATGAGCCTTGACGAAATAACTGATCTTGCAAATTACTTACTCAGCAGGATGCAGAAGAAGGAGGACCTCCACTTTGCAACCTCAATATCTAAATGCTCATTACTATCATTGAGGAGGGATGTCAGTATAATGGATGAAGCATATACCGAGTACTTACCAAGGGTCTTAACCATGTGTACCACAGAAAAACATGTGGTTAGGCTTGAGAATCTCACCCTGGAGTTACCAAGACTATTCAGGTGCGGTGATGCATTAATACTACCCAAGTTAATGCTGCTCAAGGAGAACATTAAGTCCCACGTAATCGAGGCCTTACTGGCGGCTGCGTTATTGAGTTCAGAAATTCAACTTCACTACCTATCTAAAAACGTCGATGGTGATATCGAGGAGGGATTATCAATAACGATCAAGCCCGAGTGGGGCAAGGAACTACTTAATGCCGTCATTGACTCACTAAGGAATAGGGAGGTCAGGGTTAAGACAATAAATTGCAATATATGTCCACTAAGGAATATTTGCCCATTCAGTAACCTGGGTGATGAGATCGTATTACCCAGTGAGACCTCGAAAATAGTCAATGAGATCTACAATTCCATATTCATGCAGCCAACCAATGCACAGGAAGCCCATGATGAAAATAAACTAGTGCCGCCCAGCACAACAGATAGGGAAGCCATTAGGGATTATCTAAAGAGGGTTGCCAGTTGGGCACGTGAACAGGGAAGAACGTGGGTTAGGGTGGCTGTTGGTAAATGCCCAATATGTGGTAGGGATGGTACCTTGGTAATTAGGATCGTTGGCAGTAATGGCGAGAAGGTCCTTTATAGGCATGGTTCATCAACATGCACCGTGGGCACTATTGATGAGTCCGTAGATAGGCTAAACATTAAGAGATTTCTTGAGATTGAGCATTAACTAATCCATTAAACTATTTACGGTGTTACCCTCAACGTAAATTGTTATAAAGCGCATCACTACCCTGCTTGTAATGACAGTGAGAGTGGGTATTGTTGACACTACATTCGCCCGGGTTGATATGGCTAAGTACGCAATTGAGGAACTTAGGAATAATGAGCCCTCGGTAATAATAGAGAGAATAACAGTGCCTGGTTTCAAGAATACTCCCTGGGCGGCCAAGCAATTGATTAATAAGGGTGTTGACGCAGTGATGGTGCTTGGTTGGATAGGGCCTAGCCTGACGGATAAGATCACGTATGCTGTAACGTCAATGGGTTTAATAATGCTTCAAATAGAGTATGACAAGCCAATAGTGGATGTAACGATTCATGAGGACGAGGCCAATAACGAGGGGGAACTATTCAACATAGCCGTGGATAGGACGAGGAAACACGCGAGAAACCTAATACTAATGCTCAGGGGTGAGTTAACGAAGTGGGCCGGCATGGGGCTTAGGCAGGGACGACCTGACGCTGGCCCAATAATGTAATTATTTAAGATGCTGTGCACGATGGTAACTCGATCATTCTAATGCTGGGTTTATATCTGGGTAAAAGCTTTATTAATATTATGTGTGTAATCGACATTGTGAGTACAGCTATTGATCTAATCAAGGGTATCTTTGGGAAGCTGATCAGTAGCAATGTGCTAATAAGCATTAAGGAAAGGCAGAACCCGTTGGTCTCTGAATACGTCATTAAGTATGGAGAAAAATGCCCTGGTTTAAGTATAAATGAGGATGTTAGCATGGACAGGGAGACGGGGTGGTACCAGGTTTTAACAATTGGTGTTGGTACGAAGCTTAGTATAAATAGAGCAAGCGTGAGCCTAACCTCCAGTGATGGCTCTATGAAGTTGTTGATTAAGTTAATGAGCGGTGAGAGGCTAAAATCCTCAGAGGAGTTCGTGATGACCTGTGGAGAGCCCAAGGAGTCAATTTATGGTAAGTCCGTGATAGACCTACTCATAAACCTCGATGTTGTTTCGAGGTTCCTAAATGTAATTAAGGAAAGGAGAAAGCTAAGTGATGGTTCCATTGATGAGTTATTGAGGTTCTTGGGTAATGCTAAGTTGGGGGTTGAGCAGGACCTTAGGAGACTGGTTAGTATGTATCAATGGTTTGAGGGGTGATTAGTAATGGTTAGGAGATTAGTATTGTTCCTGGAGATGCATCAACCAAGGAGGTTGAGAAATGCTGTGCTTGATAAACTATGTGGGTTGAGGGGCAGTGAGGTTGATGAATCGGTTATTAGCTCCACGATCTTTAATGACGAAGTAAATAGGGAGGTACTGAATAGAGTTTCGGAGAAGTCCTATATACCGACGCTGGAATTGATGAGACAATTGGGAAATGAGGGGTTTAGAGCCGCAATATCTATGTCTGGATCATTAATTGAGCAGTTAATGATGTGGAAACCCGATGTTATTGAACTACTGAGGGGGTTAGTGAAGAGTGGCATTGTTGAGTTGATTGCCGAACCTTACCATCACTCACTGGCGTCATTCATTAGTGGGGATTTGTTCATTGATGAGTTAAGGCAACACGTTGAAGTGAACAAATCATTGTTTGGTAAGGTACCTATTACCTTCGAGAACACAGAGTTCCTGTATAGGAATGATTGGGGAGAGCTTATGGAGAAGGCTGGAGCGTCTGTGGTACTTACTGAGGGTGTTGATTGGGTGCTTGGTTGGAGAAGCCCCACCTATGTTTATGGTGCGCCCAATTCCAGAGTAAGGCTACTGCTTAGGCATTACAGGTTGTCTGACGACATCGGATTCAGGTTTAGCAATAGGTCTTGGGATCAATGGCCATTAACCGCGGATAAGTACATGGCATGGATTAGGGCTACCCCGGGTGATTTCGTATTAATTGGGCTTGATTTTGAGACATTCGGTGAACATCACTGGCGTGAGAGCGGCATATTTAACTTCCTTGAGTGGCTTCCCAAGGAGGCACGTAGGTCTGATGTGTCTTTCATTCACCCATCAACCTTGGTTAACGAGGACCCCGTTGATTATATTGATATTCCATCAATTATCTCTTGGGCTGATGTGGAGAAGGATGACAGTGCGTGGCAGGGCAATGAACTCCAAAGGATCGCGCTCAACCACGTGGCATCACTAAGGGAGTTAATGAGTGCCTATGGTCTCGAGAAGATCTGGAGGCATTTACTAACCAGTGATCATTATTATTACATGTCCATGAAACATGGACCTAGTGGTGAGGTGCATAGTTATTTCAACCCATATGACTCGGCACTTACCGCCTTTAAAACGATAGAGGACGTAGCCATTGGATTACCATGCGCACTAGCAAACATGACGATCAGTAGGGGAGGTATGTACAAAAATCGTTCCAGTATTATGAGGAAGTGACCGTAGTTATAAAACGGGGTAATGTATGACTGGTAAGGTGCTAATCACTGTCAAGTTATCCTTCGAGTATTACCTAAGGCAGGACATTAAGGATTACTTGTTTTTCTTTGATCAGAACGTTAAGGTGAATCCAACTGAGTTTAGGGGGGTCCTCATTGTGGAGTCAATGAAGGATCCAAGGCAAATAGCCAATCTCCTAATTAATTCACCCATATCCGATAGTGTATTGACTTCGGTAGTTCCCATAATCACTGAGGGAAATTATAACGTACTTAGTGACTTGCTTGGGCATGTCCGTGATAATATTAATCACGGGTGTAGGGCGTTTATTGTGAGGTGTAGGTTACGAGGATCGTTGATTGGTAATGATGAGTGTGAAAGGGCTGTAATTACCTTGGTTAGGAATTTTGGTTTTCATGCCGTGTATAGGGGTGATACTGATTGCGCCATTGTTATTGAGGGCTTGGGTAGTTGGTTTGGTATTTACGTTGGGCCTAGGTCCTTTGTGAAGGTTTAGTGAAAGTTTCAGCTTGCACTAGGTCTTTCCTTCTATAGTAACCAAAAACTATTTTTTACCTCTCTCAACTAGAAATAGTAA